>JAYTXK010000556.1:0-7673 GCA_043743005.1 Ignavibacteriota bacterium | reverse complement strand
AAATAAAACTCTTCTATGAACAGGCTTTAATCCATCTCTACATCAGGTAATGCTCGGGAAACAATAACCGACATAGAATAGTCGAGATATGCTGTCTCCATTTCATCTTCAAGCGTGGTTGGCTTAATTTTTTCTATAAGACTTAATGACATTTTGTTTTCTATATTTAAAAATTATTTAAAATACAACTTGCAAAAATAACTAAAAATATACACAAAAATGACTTATATTTATGTAAATGAATAAGTGTGGAAAGATTTATTAAATTGAAGTTAAATTGAAATTTAGGAATTATTTTGAAAAATAATTATAGTAATAAATATTTATAAAATTTAAACTTAAAATGAAAAATATAGAATAATAAAATTAATTTATATTAATATTCTTTGGGTTTGAAATTTTTAGGAACGTCGAGATGAGCTAATTCGTTTGTAATATTCATAAAATAAAAACCCATATCTAATATCCTTTGTTTTTGTTCTTCAGTAAAAGACACAGCTGCAATTGCACCAAATACTTTTTTACCTTTTTGTTCTGGCATTATTTGAGGAAGCATTTCAATTGTGTTAATTAGTTGATCAATATGTTTATCTTGTAAAGTAGTTTTAACTTCCACTACAAAAGCTTTATTTACTTTTCCATTGCAAGAACCAAAGAAATCAATTTCAAATTCTTTCTTATTTAATTTACGTTTTAGATTTGCTGTAACATATTCAGCTCCAAGTTTTTGTTCAAGAATTTTACGAATTGAAGGTCCTAAAATTCCTTCAGTGTATTTTCCAATAGCATTTCCCAAACCTCCAATTTGTTTTCCAAGTTTGTCTAATTCTTTAGATGTAGATTGAAATTTAGCATCAGTTGCTTGAAATTTTTCATCTGTTGCTTAAAATTTTTCATCTGTTGCTTGAAATTTTTCATTTAACAAATCTCGAGTCTCTCTAAATTTAGCATCTGTTGCTTGAAACATTTGCCATACTTTATCAAAATTTAATTTTTCTTCTTTCATAGTTTTTTATTTGATTGTTTACTATATTTAAAATATACGATTAAATAATTACTTTATTATATAATTATTTATAAATAGTTCTTAAATTTGACTTTTAAAATCAGTAAATTTGAAAAACTTGTTTTTACAAAATGGAAATAAAATGAAAGTTTTAATAAGTGATGGTATAGCACCTGAAGGAGCTACAATCCTAAAGAATGCTGGAATTGAAGTGGTTGAACAGTTCTACTCTCCAGAAGATTTAATAATTGAAATACCAAAATATAATGGAATAATTGTAAGATCTGCAACAAAAGTAACAAAAGCAGTAATTGATGCTGGACAATTAAAAGTGATTGCAAGAGGTGGAGTTGGAGTAGATAATATTGATGTTGCTTATGCTAAAGAAAAAGGTATCCCAGTTTTGAACACTCCCGGTGCTTCATCTATTTCAGTAGCAGAAATGGCATTAGCTCATATTTTTGCATTAAATAGATTTATAAACCTATCTAATACTTCAATGAGAGAAGGTAAATGGCTTAAAAAAGATTATGCAAAAGGATTGGAAGTAACTGGAAAAACTATAGGAATAGTTGGATTGGGTGCTATTGGATATGAATTAGCAAAACGAGCTGTTGGTTTGGGAATGAATGTAATATACACTGCAAGAAATGAAAGAAAAAATGATTTAAATGTTAGATTTGTTGATATTGATACTTTATTTTCGAGTTCTGATATTATTTCATTGCATATACCTTTTGATAAAACTAAAGGAGCTACAATTGGTGTAAGTGAGTTTTCTAAAATGAAAAATGGAGTAATTTTTATAAATACATCACGTGGTGAAGTAGTAGAGGAAATTGCTTTATTAGATGCTTTGAAATCTGGAAAAGTTGGGAAAGCTGGGCTTGATGTATTTTTGAATGAACCAATTACAGAAGCACAAACTGAATTAATAAATCACCCTAATGTATCGGTTACTCCTCATATTGCAGCCTCCACCGAAGAAGCTCAACTACGAGTTAGCATTGAAATTGCTCATAAAGTTGTAGATTGTTTAAATATAAATTAGGATAAAAAATGGCTATTTTCAAACCATTCAAAGCTTTTAGACCAAAACCAGATATAGCACAAAAAGTTGCTTCAAAACCTTATGATGTATTAAATTCAGATGAAGCAAGAAAAGAAGTAATTGGGAATCCATTATCTTTTTTACATATTGGTAAACCAGAAATTGATTTAAATCAAGACCTAAATTTATATGATAGTTCTGTTTATTTAAAAGGAAGAGAAAATTTAATTAAACTAATTTCTGATGAAATATTAGTTGAAGATGAAAATGCATATTTTTATTTATATGCTTTAACTATGAATGGACGAACTCAATTCGGTTTGGTTGGTTGCTGTTCAGTTGATGATTATTGGAATGATATAATTAAAAAACATGAACATACTCGCAAGCAAAAAGAAGAAGATAGATGCGAACATGTAAGGGTAACTAATGCTCATACTGGTCCTATATTTTTAACATATAAAGACGACCACGAAATTAATAATATTATTGATATGATAAAATCAAATGTTGCAGAAACTGATTTTATTTCTGATGATAATATTAGACAACAGGTTTGGGTAATAAAAGATCAAGAAACAATTGAAGTGTTAATTAATAAATTTTCTCTTATTGATAATTTATATGTAGCTGATGGACATCATCGCTCTGCAGCTGCTGGTATAGTAGGTAGAGAACGACAAAAAGCAAATCCAAACCATACTGGAAACGAAGAATATAACTTCTTTTTATCTGTTTTATTCCAAAGTTCAGAACTTTACATTATGGATTATAATAGATTAGTCAAAGATTTAAACAATTATGATTATAATGTATTTATTAGATTGATAAAAGAAAACTTTACTATTATTCCATCTGGTGGTTCAGTCAAACCATTACAAAAAGGTGAATTTGGAATGTATCTTGGACATAATAAATGGTATATTTTATTAGCAAAAGAAGAATTATTATATAATTTTGATCCTGTAGAATCATTAGATGTTGCTATATTGCAGAAATATATTTTAGATGAAATTTTGGATATAAAAGACCCGAGAACAGATAATAGAATTGATTTTGTTGGTGGAATTAGGGGTTTAGAAGAATTAGTTAAAAGAGTAGATTCTGGTGAAATGGCTGTAGCTTTTGTTCTCTACCCTACCTCAATTAATGAATTAATGAAAATTGCCGATTCTGGAAATGTTATGCCTCCTAAATCTACTTGGTTTGAACCAAAGTTAAAAGATGGATTATTTGTTCACTTTTTAGATTAAATATTCAAACTTAACTCAATCTTAACATTTGTAAACTATTTTTGTAAATGTTATTTTTAAATTGACAAAAATAGTTTTTTGTTAAATATTTTCACAAATCTAAGGGTAGAAAATGAACAGATTTTTTGGGTTATTATCAATTATTCTTTTACTTGTTATCTCAAGTACATCATATTCTCAAAAACAAGAAATATTAGGTGCAGGTGCTACTTTCCCTTATCCATTATATTCTAAAATGTTTGACGAATATAATAAAAAAACTGGACATAAAATTAATTATCAATCTATTGGTTCTGGTGGTGGTATAAAACAGTTAACAAGTAAAACAGTTGACTTTGGAGCTTCTGATGCATTTATGGATGACAAAGAATTATCAACTGCTGGTGGAGACATTTTACACATTCCAACTGCTCTCGGTGCAGTTGTTGTAACTTACAATATCCCATCATTAAAACAATCAATAAATTTAAATGCAGAATTAATTGCTAAAATTTATTTAGGTGAAATTAAAAACTGGAATGATAAACAAATTAAATCTTTGAACCCAAAAGTTACTTTCCCAAATTTGCAAATAATTGCAGTTGGTAGATCTGATGGAAGTGGTACCACATTTATCTTCACAGATTATTTAACTAAAGCTAATAAACAATGGGAAACAGCAAAAGGAAAAGGAAAGTCTGTTCAGTGGTCAGCTGGAGTTTTGGCAGGTAAAGGAAATGAAGGTGTTGCTGGAATGGTAAAACAAACACCAGGTTCAATTGGCTATGTAGAATTAGAATATGCTTTAAAAAATAAAATGTCAATTGGAAATATTCAAAATAAAGCAGGGAAATTTATAGTACCATCTATTGCTTCAGTTACAAAAGCAGCAAATGTAAATATGCCAAATGATACTCGTGTTACATTAACAAATACAGATGCACCTGAGGGATATCCAATTGCATCTTTTACTTGGATTTTAATATATAAAGAGCAAAATTATAGCAACAAAGCAGTTGAAAAAGCGAAAACAGTTTTAGAATTATTAAAATGGGTGATTAATGAGGGACAAGTTTATCATTCTGCATTGAGTTATGCGCCTATTCCGAAAGCAGTTCAAGCAAAAGCTATGATTATATTAAAATCTGCTACATTTAGTGGAAAACCAATTTTAAAATAAAATATTTAATTTTATTAAAGTGAAATTACAAATTAAATGAATTTTGAAAAATTTTATAAAATTATATTAACTTCTTCAGTAGTTATATTAATAGCTTTAGTAGTTGTAATATTAATATTATTAGTTGAAAACTCCTTAATGTCTATTAAGGAGTTTTCATATACAATTTTTACTAAAAATGAATGGGATCCTATTCAAAAGAGTTTTGGTGCATTGCCATTTTTAGTAGGAACTTTAGGAAGTTCATTTTTGGCTCTTTTGATTTCAATGCCATTTTCACTTTGTTTAGCCTTATATTTAGGTGAATATAATACTTCAGGGATAATACATAATTTTGTAAAAAGCTGTGTTGAATTATTAGCAGGAATTCCATCTTTAATTTATGGATTTTGGGGATTATTTATTTTTGTACCTATGATTCGTGATGCTCAAATGTATTTTGGAGTAATTCCGTATGGAGTAGGTCTTTTAACTGCAACATTAATATTAGCAATTATGATTACTCCTTATAGTGCTTCATTAGCTCAAGAAGTAATTAGATTAGTTCCAAGAGATTTGAAAGAAGCAAGTTATGCACTTGGTGCTACAAGATTAGAAACTGTTAGAAGAATAATTATTCCTTACACTTTTTCAGGATTATTTGCAGGTGTTTTACTTTCACTTGGAAGAGCTTTAGGTGAAACTATGGCTGTAACTATGGTTATTGGTAATTCAAATTTTATACCTAAAGATTTGTTTTCTCCAGCAAATACAATGTCTTCTATTATAGCTAATGAATTTACTGAAGCAACAGATCCTTTGCACTTATCAGCATTAATAGAAATTGCTTTAATTTTGTTTGTTACTACTTCTGTAATAAATTTATTGGGTAAATATTTAATTAAAAAAATGGTGATTAAATAGTAAATGAAAGATTCAAGTTTAAAATATAGAAAATTTAAAGACAAAGCATTTTTATTTGCTATATATGGAGTTGTATCAATTTCGATTATACCTCTTTTTTTGATAATTTATTATATTTCAAAAATGGGTATTTCGGCAATTAATTGGAATTTTTTAACTACACTTCCAAAACCTCCTGGTGAAGTTGGTGGTGGAATTGCTAACGCAATTGTTGGAACATTGATATTAATTTTTACTTCTTCTTTTATTGCAATTCCAATTTCTATTTTTATAGGAATATATTTATCTGAATATAAAGAAACTAAATTATCTAGCATTGGAAGATATTGCTTAGAAGTATTACAAGGAGTGCCATCAATTGTAATAGGAATAATTGCTTATTTACTTTTTGTAAAGCCTTTTGGAGGATTTAATTCTTTATCTGGTGCATTAGCTTTGGCAATGATGATGATTCCAATAATTGCTAAAACAACTGAAGAAACTTTAAAATTAGTTCCTTTAAGCATTAAAGAAGCTGCAATTGCTTTGGGAGTTCCTTATTACAAAGTAATAATTAGAGTAGTTGTACCTACTGGCTTGAATGGAATTATTACAGGAATAATATTGGGTATTGCTAGAGTTGCTGGCGAAACAGCCCCTTTGCTTTTTACTGCATTTGGAAATCCGTTTATGAGTTATAACTTATTAAAGCCTATGAGTTCAATGCCACTAATAATTTTTAATTATTCTGGAAGTCCCTATGATGATTGGCATTCAATGGCTTGGGGAGCTTCATTTATACTGTTATTAATTGTACTAATTTTAAATATAATTGCTAAAATAATAGCTTCAAGATGGAAAATCCAATACTAAAACTTAAAAATTTCAATGTTTATTATGATACTGTAAGAGTAGTTAATAATATTGATATAAACTTTGAAAAAAACAAAATAACTGCCATAATGGGTCCTTCTGGTTGTGGTAAAACTACTTTGTTGCGTGCAATTAATAGAATGCATGACTTTACACCTAATGCAAGAGTAGAAGGAGAAATTCTTTTAGATGAAGAAGATTTAAATCTAATGGATGCAATAAATGTTAGAAGAAAAATAGGTATGGTTTTTCAAAGACCAAATCCTTTTCCAACTATGAGTATTTATGATAATGTAATTTCAGGTTACAAATTAAATGGTATAAAACTCAAAAAAGATGAACAAGATGAAATTGTGGAAAAGTCTTTGACTAAGTCAGCATTATGGAAAGAAGTAAAAGATACTCTACATAAAAGAGGTTCATTTCTCTCTGGAGGTCAGCAACAAAGACTATGTATAGCCAGAGCACTTGCAATGAAACCTGAAATAATTTTATTAGATGAGCCAACTTCAGCTCTTGATCCAATAGCAACTCAATTTATTGAAGAATTATTTTTAGATTTGAAAAAAGAAGTTACGCTCATACTCGTCACACACAATATGTCGCAAGCTGCGAGAATTTCGAACGATACTGCTTTCCTATATTTAGGTGATTTAGTCGAATTTGGTAAGACAAAGTCAATGTTTACTACCCCAAAAGACAAAAGAACTGAAGAATATTTGATTGGGAAGATAGGATAATGGAAGATATTATGTACCCAACACAAATTGTTAAATTAGAAAAGTTAGAGCATAAAATTATTGACTTTTTTGCTCATGTTGATATGATGATAAATAAATTGAAAGCTGGTATCAAAGAAAGAAACAGCGAATTACTTATTGAACTTATTGAAAAAGATGAAAAAAAAGCAAATAAATATGAATTAAGAATTGATCAATATTCATTAATATTTATTGCTAAATTTGAACCAAAAGCAAGTGCATTGAGAAGTGCTATTACTTGTATAAAAATAAATAATTCACTTGAAAGAATTGCTGATCATACTGTAAATGTATCAAGACATACAAATGAACTAATAAAAGGTAGCTTTGTAAACTATTTCAATGACAATTTGATTCAAATGTTGGAAATTAGTCATAAAATGTTTTTAGATACTAAATTAGCTTTTGAAAATGGAAATTTAGAATTGGCAGAAACTGTTCCTATTAAAGACAAGGAAGTAAATAATTTTAGAGATATTATTCTTCAAAATTGTATAAATGAAATTTCAAAAAATGGTGAATTGGTAAAAGATTTAGATCATTTAATTGCAATGTCAAGAAATATTGAGAGAATTGCTGATATTTGTACTAACATTTGTGAGGATTTTATTTATAAAATTGATGGAAGAATTGTAAAACATCATAGAAACTGATTATATAGTAAATTTTATTTAAATATAGTAATTAA
>JAYTXK010000555.1:0-4390 GCA_043743005.1 Ignavibacteriota bacterium | reverse complement strand
CTTGGTGATACTCTTTTAATTGGCGATAATGCAAATATTACTTGGAGATCTGCTGATATAGGTGAAATTAAAATAGATTACTCTACTAATGGGTCAACTTGGACTACTATTACTTCAAATGCTGATGCAATTACTGGTTCATATTTATGGGAAATACCAGAATCACAAAGTAATTCAGCTCGATTACGATTAACACATTTGGCAAATCCGAGCTTTATAGATATTAGCAATACATTTACTATTTATGGTGATGGTATTGTAATCAAATCGCCTAAAGCTGGTGATGTAATTACTTCTGGAACTTCCAAAACAATTACATGGTCGAGTGTAAATACTAATTTAATAAAATTAGAATATTCAAGCAACAATGGATTAACTTGGAATTTTATTGCAGATAGTGTGTTGGCTTCAAATAAATATTATGTTTGGACTGTTACTGATTCATCATCTCGGGATTATCAATTAAAATTAAGTGATGCAGAAAATATAGACATATATACAATAAGTGGAAAATTCTCAGTAAGAGGAATGAATGGATTTAAAGTACCACAATCTTGGGCTTTTACAGCAATGACTGGCAATAATGTAATTGCAATTATTCCTAATATTAATGGTCTAATTATTCCAAAAATATCAGACTCAAATATTAGTCAAGGATGTGGAATTGGTGCATTCTATACAATAAATGGTGTTGAAACTTGTGCAGGTTATTTATTATGGGATACTACAAAAAATAACTCACTGACAATATGGGGCGATAATCCTCAAACTTCAATTAAAGATGGTTTTGCAATTGGTGAAAATATTAATTACAAAATTTGGGACAGCCAAAATGGGATTGAATATAATGCTACTGTAACTTACTCATCAGGAAGTGGTTCGTTCACTAATGATGGTGTACATTTAATTAGCTCAATGCGAACACATAAAACTTTAAATATTCCAATTAAAGGTGGCAGATGGAGCATAATTTCTTCAAATCTTTTACCAACTGATTTGAAAATTACTTCGATGCTAAATGCTATAAAACCAAATATGGAATATGTCAAAAATGATGCTGGAAATACATATTATCCATCTCAAAATTTGAATACAATTACAAATTGGAATATGTCGAACGGCTATCAAATTTATATGAATAATTCTGATACACTTCGTATTAAAGGAATAAATGTAAATGTATTAAATTATGGATTGACAATTCTTCAAGATGCTTGGCAAATGATTTCATACTTGCCCAAAGATTCAATGCAAGCTAATACTGTATTTACTAATTATCCTTTCTTGAGGATGTTGAAAGATCAAGATGGAAGCATTTATTATCCTGCTTTTGGAATAAACAATATAGGATATATGAAACCCGGATTTGGTTATAAAGTAAATGCAGGTTTGAGTTTCTCATTTTCATACCCAAGTGGAAGTGGTGCAATAGCTCCTATATCTAATAATAATCCATTTACAATACTTTTACCAAATGATATTCCAATTTATTATGTTCCAAAAATGGATAAAACAGGAAATTCAGCTGTTTTGGTTATTAATTCAAAAGATGCTGAAATTGGTGATGAATTTGGAATATTTAATTCAAAGAATTTACTAATTGGTTCGGCACTATACAAAGGAACTGATGCTGTAATTACAATGTGGGGTGATGATATTGGCACTAAAACAAAAACAGATGGGGCTTTAGAAAATGAAGCTCTTGTTGCAAAACTTTGGAAAAAGTCTGTAAACAAAGAGTATAACTTAACTTTTGATAATATTGCTGATATTATTAATGGTAAAGTAATTCAAAATGGTTTGAAATACAAGCAAGATGCTATTTATCATTCTGATGCTAAAGTTAGTGGCTTTAATGATGTGGAAAATGAAGAATTTAATAGTGAAATTAGTGAAATATTAATTTCTCCAAATCCAGCGAAAAAATTTGCTAATGTTTTGTTTAATTTAGACGATAATAAAAATGTAAATATAGAAATATATAATACAGTCGGTCAATTATTAAAAAGTATTAACTTAGGCTTTAGAGAAAAAGGAAAATTACGTTATAATTTAGATATTGATAGCTTACAAACTGGTGTTTACTTGGTTTCAATTAAAACTGAAAACAGTATTCACACTGAAAAATTGATTATTCACGATTGATTTCCTCCTCCATAATACATTGAGTGGCAAATGGGTAGGCTTGCAGTAGGTAGTGGACTGCAATCTTGCTCGCCCTCAGTGTTATATTTTCAAGGCTTGGAAGTCAGAAAAACAAATCCCTCGTTAGTAGTGTTCCGAGGGATTTTTTGTTTTTAAGTGGGGACAATATTTAATTAAAGTTAAATAAACAATCAGTTTATTTTAAAACTTCAAATTTTGATGTGTAAAGTTTGTTTGCTGATTGAATTGAAACAATATAAGTACCAATATTAAAATTACTTATATCAATTTCTTTTTTGTAGCTGCTATTAAATACAAGTTCGCCCGAAATATTATAAATTTTAATATTTGCATTTTCGTAATCTTCATTAAATCTCAAAACATTACTTGAAGGGTTTGGATAAATATTAAAGTTATTATTATATTCTTCAGGTACATCTAAATATCCCAAAGCTTGCATAATTTTTATACCATCTTTTGGTGCTTCCGAATATGCAAACTGTAAGTCATCGCATTCTATTAATAAATTAGATTGTTTAGTATCAAATGAAAGTCCTTTATCATAATTAAAACTTGCATATTTTGATTTTATAATAGCACAATTATAAATATTACCATGAGTGACTTCTAAAGTCGAACCTGGTTTCAAATAAAATTCAATTTGAGAATCTGAAGGTAAATAATTAAACTTTAAACTTGCTCCAACTTCTAAATAAAATATTGCATTTGAGTAATACTGATAATCTGAATCAAACGAGTAATTAACATTTGGCAAAATCCATATTTTATTTTTTATCGAATTGCTTTTTGGTAGTATTCCTTTAAAAAAATGAGAATTTGAATCAATAATGTATGAATATGAATCTATTTTGGGACTACAATCAAGAATCTTAAAACTTAAAGTATCAATTTTTGCACTCCAACAATAATTATTTGAGAAAGTATAAAGAGTAACATTTTTATACCCTTGGCTATTATAACTAACCATTGGTTTTGCAAAATAATTATATATGTTATGGGATTACCTTCATTAAAATTCCATTGGCAAACAAAAGTAGTAGTATCAAAAGTATATTTAATAATATTTAACAGATTAATATTTTCATTAACTTCAAAATACACATTTCCACTTTTAGTGAATCTATCTCCAAAATAAGTTTTTATCCTAATATTACTACCATTATCGCTACCTGCTACATAAGGATTACTGCTTATTATGCGTACTCTGTAATTTTTTAATGTATTTGTACCTTGTGGGAAAGGACTTGTTATAGTTCCAGAGCTATTACCTTTAAGAGTTGCAATTTTAGTAAAAGTATTAAAAGTGCCTTTTTCATCAGATAATTGAGCTATGTATACATTATCAGGAGCAAAAGTACCTGTAATTTCAAAAGGAATACTTATTTGATCATTAATACAATATTCAGTTTGAGAAAGAGGAAGTGTCTTAATTGTTTGGGAATAAATATCCGATAAGCTGATAAAAACAAAAAGCAAAATAAGTAACAACTTTTTCATAATTTCCTCATAAATAATTAAATTGACATTCCAATATTACTATTAACATTTAAGTCTCTATTTTGTTACATAAAATATTGAAATAAGTAGAAAAAAGTATATTCTATTCCTATTTTATCCTTTCCTCCCTCAATTAAAAATCTTTTCATAACTATATCGTTTCTAATAAATCTAAAATAAATAATGAATTAAAAGATAATGGAAATTGTAGAATTTTGGACTTATTGCTCTGCAAATGGTATCGTATTAGATGCTGAACAAAGAGAGCAAATTAAAAGATATGAAAGTGAAATGAAATATTGGAATAAGCAAGTAAACCTTATTTCAAGAAAAGATGAAGATAATTTTTTGGAAAAACATGTTTTTCATTCCCTTTCTATTATGAAATATGTTGAAATTCCACCCAAATCGGTTTGCCTTGATATTGGAACTGGTGGGGGTTTGCCGGGCATTCCACTTGCTATTGCCAATCCAACTATCAAAATGCTTTTAATGGATTCGATTGCTAAAAAATTGAAAATAACAAGGCTTTTTGCTCAACATACTGGTATAAAAGGTTTGACTGCCGAAACAGGTAGGATTGAAGATTTGGCAAAATCCAAAGAGCATCTTGAAAAGTATGATTTCATTTTTGCAAGAGCTGTTACTGGACTTGTTCACCTTTGTGATTGGTCTTTACCATTATTGAAAAAAACTGGTAAAATGGTTTTTCTTAAAGGTGGCACCT
>JAYTXK010000554.1:0-12548 GCA_043743005.1 Ignavibacteriota bacterium | reverse complement strand
CAAAATCAAATATAGCATTTCATAATGTTGCCAATGGCGATTAGAAAATCTCCAACCAAGACTTAAAACTGAAAATATTACTTTTTTGATTTTTGAAGTTGCTCTATCTCTCATAGTAGCAAAATCTGGAATTAATCCAATATACCAAAATATAAATGATACAGTAAAATAAGTAGATACCGCAAAAACGTCCCAAAGAAGTGGGGAAATAAAGTTCACCCAAACAGAATGTTGATTAGGATAAGGAAGCAAGTAAACTGCTGCAACCCATGGACGACCTGTATGAATAATTGGAAATATTAAGGCAGTAATTACGGCAAATATAGTCATAGCCTCTGCAAATCTCGCAATACCATTTCTCCATCTTTGTCTAAATAAGAAAAGAATAGCTGAAATCAGAGTACCAGCATGACCAATACCAATCCAAAATACGAAATTTACAATATCAAATGCCCAACCAACTGGGTTATTATTACCCCAAACTCCAATACCTTTATAAAATGTCCAACCCAATGAAGCTGCACCAATTAAAAGCATTGTTACAGTTAGCCCTAAAGCTAAAATATATTTTATATTGGGTTTTGCGTCAAGTGGATTAATAATGGCATCATCAATCTGCTTAAGCGATCGATTGCCATCAACTAATCTTTCCTCTAATGAATAATCAATGGTGCTCACTATTTGCTCCTTCAGTTTGCACGTTTCTTAATTTTGCTAAGTATGTAACGTTTGGTTTAACATTAATTTCTGCTAAGACATGGTAGCCTAAGTTGTGTTCTCTTAATTTTGCAATTACTGATTCACTATCATTTGCATCGCCAAAATAAATTGCACTTGTAGGGCAAGCCTCTTGACAGGCTGTTACAACATTAGAACCCTTAACTGCTCTACCTTGTTCACGTGCATGTTGTCTTTCTTCAGAAATTCTTTGAATACAGAATGTACATTTTTCCATAACTCCACGAGAACGAACAGTAACTTCAGGATTATGAATTAAATTTACAGATTCTTTGTAATAGTAACCATCTAATAAGTTATCTCTAAAATCAAAGAAATTATATCTTCTTACTTTAAATGGACAGTTGTTTGCACAGTATCTAGTACCTACACATCTATTATAAGCCATTTGGTTCAAACCATCTGGGCTATGAGTAGTTGCAACAACAGGACAAACATTTTCACATGGTGCATTATCACAGTGTTGGCAAAGCATTGGTTGACTACTTGCAATTGGCTCTTCTGGAGTTCCTGCATAATATCTGTCAATTCTAATCCAACTCATCTCACGACCTTTAGAAACTTGATCTTTACCAACAACTGGAATGTTGTTTTCAACATTACAAGAAGCAGTACAAGTAGCACAACCAGTACATTTGTTCATATCAATAGCCATCGCCCATTTTACACCAGGGTAAGCAACAGGAGTTGTTACTGATATTACTTCATGTTGATGATGCTTTATAACATCAGGATTTGCTTTGTAAGCTACTAAAGTAGATTCTTGAATAATTTCACGTTTTAAATGCAAATCTTTAATATCTAACATACCATTCTTTTCATCAAGTGCATGATGCTCTTGAACAGATGCAAGTTTTGCAGTACCGTCTATTTTTTTAACATTTGCACCAGTAATTATCCAATTACTTGACCCACTTGCTAATAAAAATATATTTGCATTTACCCCAACTTCTTTACCTACTTCCCCAACTTCACTTCTACCATATCCTAATTCCACAGAAATTGTATTTTCAGCATTTCCAGGTTGGACAATTACAGGTAAAGTCATTTTTTTATCACCAAAACTTACTTCAATTTGACCAAAAGTATCCACTCCTAATGCTTTAGCAGTTTTTGGTGCAATAGCTGCATAATTATCCCAAGTTATTTTAGAAACAGGATGTGGTAATTCTTGCAACCAACCATTGTTAGAGTATCTACCATCTCCCAGAAATTGACTTGGCTTCAAAATCAATGTAAAATCTTTTTTTAATAAAGAATTTTTAGAATTACTAAATGCACTTGGATTTAAATTAACTATTGGAGCTGAAATTTCATTTGTTTTTAGTACTCCATCGTGTAAACAAGAGAACCAAAACGTTTTAAAATCCGAAGCAGAATTTACACTTGGGTAAATTTTATTTCCCAATTATGCATTAAATAAGTATGATAAATTTCTGTTGTATATTTTTCGGAAGAAATGTAAGATAACAAAATTGATTCTTTTTGTCTTGTATCATAAAGTGGTGCTATGATTGGCTGTCCAAGACTATATACACCATTTCTAACTTTAACATCACTCCAAGATTCTAAATTGTTATTAGAAGGTAAAATATGTGAGCTTAATTTACTTGTCTCATTTTTAAATTCTAATATAGAAACAACTGTTTTTACACCTTTTAAAGCATTCTCAAAATCTAATTCTTTTGAAAAATGATATACTGGATTAGTATCAAGATTTATTAATACCCCAACTTTACCACCCTTCATAGACGATACTAAATTTTTCAAATCACTATTGTTAGCAATATTATTATAAGATATTCTTGAATGTTCTTTATTATATAAAGCAGAATTTCCCAAAATCTCATTTAAAATATTAACAGCTATATGAACTTCAGTAGGTAAAGATTGACCAGCTAATATAATTCCAGAATTTTTATGATGAACCAAGTCTTCAACTAATTGCTTTGTAGCAATTTCAGAAAGACTATTTTCAGTAACAAATTTATTTAAATCATATTTTGCTACTTTTGAAGCAATAGATGAATCTGCATTAATGCCCTTTTTAATTACAGAATTGATTAAAGAACAAACAAAATCATATTGCAATTCAGGAGTTAGTCTCATTCTATAATCAGCATTTTGACCAGTTAAGGACATTGCTGCTTCAACTGAATATAATCTACTATAAGTTTCTAAATTATTTACATCTTTAGATGCAGCATACATTCTTGCATTTTCAACATCATCACCATCAGTTGCTAAAAAGTCGCAATCCAAAGAAACAATCAACTTAGCTTTGTCTAAATTAATTAATGGCATATTTTCATTGCCATAACAAGATTTCCAAGCTTCTAATTTATTATTATCATTAAAAAGTTCATAAGATACTATTTTAGTAGTAGGATATTTAGCTTTAAAATCATTTAAAATAGAATTAAAAGTAGGAGAAAACAAAGTATTAGTTAGCACAACTATATCTTTGCCAGAAGCATTTGCAGAATTTAAAGCTGTTTTAATTTCATTATCTGCATCATCCCAAGTTTGAGTAACAAAAGTATCTCCACTTTTTTTCTTAGGATTTTGCAATCTACTTGGATCATACAACCCTAAGATTGCAGATTGAGCAACAGCATTTAGCTTACCTTGATTAATTGGATTATCAGGATTACCTTCTAATTTAATTGGTCTTCCTTCTCGAGTTTTAACTAATATCCCCCACCCTCTACCATTTTCAGTAAATGTAGAAGCATAATAATTAGGAATACCAGGATAAATCCCTTCAGGTTTAATATTATAAGGAGTAATATTTCCTTTATCTCTATAATTAGTACAAGCTGCTGCTGCAAAAGCAGTACTTGCAGACATCAAAGCTAAAAATTTCCTTCTAGAACTCGGAGTTAGTTCATCAATATTAAAATCGTCAGTAACTCCATCATTAAATTCATTATTCATAGCTTTCTTAACTTCTTTTGAATTTGAATTTTCTAAGAAATTGAGACTTTTCCAGAATTTACCATTACTTGAACTACCTGATTTCATCACAGGAAGTTCAATTGATTTTTTTACATTATCTTGTTTCGTACTCATCAGCTATTAACCTCTTTTGACTGCAAATGGGTGAATAGAAACCTTTATTTTATTATTTTCATTATTATCATTCGATTCTGCGTTTTTGCCAAGTTTGAATGGTAATAAACCTAATACACTCGTACTTATAGCACCAGCACTCAAATATTTGAAGAAGTTTCTTCTTTTCTCTATATCTTTATTTTCAGATATTAAACTTTTTTCAGACATTAATTTGTTTCCCATTATCTATGACAAGCACCACAATTTTCAGGACCTTTTTGGATAGAAGCTACATCTTTGATATAAGGCATTTTATCAGCTGGATTTCTGTGGCATTCTATACATTTACCCATAGTAAATGCATGTACTTGCTCAACTACTTCCATTTTGGCTATATCACCATGACAGCTAATGCAATCAATGTTTTTATTTACGTGTGCTGAATGATTAAAATAAGCATATTCTGGAACTTTGTGAATTCTTTTCCATGGAATAGGCTTTCCTGAATCATAATAAGCTTTCAATTTTATAATTTCAGGTTTATCTTTACGAGCGATTTGATGACAATTCATACAAGTACTTGCTGAAGGTACCATTGCGTGGCGAGATTTATCAACTGCATTATGGCAATACTTACAATCAATTTTCATTGTTCCAGCATGTAGCTTATGTGAATAATTGATTGGTTGCTCTGGTGAGTAACCTACTCCATCTCTTTCTGCTCTCGACAAATAGAATGTCAGAGCGAATGAAATAAGAACTACAACGATAGTAATTGGGAGTCTAACTTTTAATGCATGATCAAGTACAGTTTTTTTCATTTTATCCCGTGTCTTAAATAACTTGCAACTATTTATAAAAAGAAACGTATTAATTATTAAAAAATCTTACTAACTTTTAGTTCAAATGCAACTAATTTTTCAGTTTTACATTTTTATAAGACGCTAAATTATAGAAAAATCTAAATAAAAAAAAATATTTATTTTAAAGGCAATTACCGACTAATTTAGTCCGTATTATTAAGCATTAATAAATTAAGTAGATTATATAATAAATATTTTAAAATATTTTTTATTAACATTTATTTTTATTTCATTCAATATTCAATATTATTATTAAAATTTTGCAAATTTCCAAAATAATCTATTTTTTTTTTTACAAATCTTATTTATTTTTAAATCAAATGAAACAAATTAAAATTAATTGTGTCTTTTGAATATATTAATGAAATAAAAGTAAATTATTGTTTTTTTTGTGAAGATATTTTTCAAGATGTATTTATTAATTTTAATAATGCAGATTTGGAATGGAACTACAGTAGAAAATGTTCAATTTTATTTATTTAAGAGTGCAATAAACTTGTGTATAAATTATATGAAACCATCAACAAATATTACATTCAATTGATATATCAATTTTTAATAATTCTATTGTAATGGTATAGAGGGACTAACTTAAAATAAGCAGTCCCTTTATTTATATAAATTCAAAATTAATTAAATGCACCAATTCCTGTAATATCTTGACCTAATATAAGAGTATGAATATCATGAGTGCCTTCGTAAGTTTTAACTGACTCAAGATTATTTGCATGCCTCATTATTGGATATTCATTTAATATTCCATTTGCTCCATGAATTTCTCTTGCAAGTCTGCAACACTCCAGTGCCATCCACACATTATTTCTCTTTGCTAATGATACCTGTTCATTCCTTACTCTTTTTTCATCCATCAACCTTCCAACTCTTTGCATTATTAATTGGGCTTTTGTAATTTCATTTAACATCCAAACTAATTTCTCTTGAACTAATTGAAACCCACCTATTGGTTTTCCAAATTGAATTCTAGATTTTGCATAATTAACTGATGACTCATAAACTTGCATTGCAGCACCAATTACTCCATAAGCGATACCATATCTAGCATTTGTTAAGCAAGATAATGGTCCTCTTAATCCAGTAACATCAAGTTTGTTAGCTTCTGGAATAAATACATCTTGAAAAATCAATTCAGATGTAACGGAAGCTCTTAATGAGTGTTTTCCTTTCATCACAGGTGCAGAAAATCCTTCCATACCTTTTTCTACTAAAAATCCAGTTATTTTACCTTCAAGTTTTGCCCACACTACTCCAACAGCTGCTAAAGTACCATTTGTAATCCACATTTTAGCACCATTCAATATATATCCACCTTCTACCTTTTTAGCATTAGTAATCATTCCACTTGGGTTTGAGCCAAAATCTGGTTCAGTCAAGCCAAAGCAACCAATAGCTTCCCCACTTGCAAGTTTTGGAAGCCATTTTTTCTTTTGTTCTTCACTGGCATAAGTATATATTGGAAACATTACCAATGAATTCTGAACAGACGCAAAAGAACGAAAAGCAGAATCTCCACGCTCCAATTCTTGCATTGCAAGTCCATAAGAAGTATAATTTGCACCAGAGCCTCCATATTCTTCAGGGATTGTAATACCAAATAATCCAATTTCGCCCATTTTAGAAACCATTTCCATTGGAAAAGTGCCGTCCATATAATGTTGTTCGATTGTAGGCATTACATCAGCATCAACAAAATCTCTAATTGAATTGCGAATTAATAGTTCTTCTTCATTGTATAGTTCATCTAAATTAAAATAGTCAACGCCTTGAAAAGACATAAATTCTCCAATTATTAATATATTTATAGTTTTTATAGCCTACGAATTAGCAAAATTACTATGAAAAGTAAACATAATCAAAAAAAATATCAATAATATTATGTTTGATGTGTAATATTAATATTTTTTTTCTTATTTTTGTAATCTAATAAAGATAGTGGGCTCGAAAAGCCCTTTTTTTGTAGTAATAATTTCAAAAAGATATATGGCAAAGCGAAGAGCCAAAAAACATCAAGTTGATAAAAAACTTATTATTGAGTCATTTGTTGAAATGGCAAAACATAAGAATATAGATAAAGACTTGCTTCAAGGTGTAATCGAAGAAACTCTTTCTATGATAATTAGAAAAAAATACGGTGCAACAGCAAATTTTGACATCATTGTTAATATGGAAAAAGGTGATATTGAGATTTATCTTATGCGTATTATAGTTGCTGAAGTTGAAGACCCAATTTTAGAAATTAGCTTAGAAGAAGCAAATAAATATAGCGAAGAGCCAGCTCAAGAAGGAGAAGACTTTATTGAAGAAATTACTTTGGATAACATTGCTGATAGCTTTGGAAGAAGATTAGTATCGCTTGCTGCTCAAAATATGAACCAACGAATTAGAGAAATTGAAAAAGATAATATCTTTAATGAATATAATTCTAAAGTTGGTGAAATTATTATTGGTGAAATTTATCAAGTTAGAAGACATGATATATTAATTACACACAACAAAACTGAAATGCGTTTGCCACGTGAAGAACAAATTCCTAGCGAACCGGGTAAGTTTAAAAAAGCTCAAACAGTTAAAGCAATATTAAAAGAAGTTCGAAGAAATGGTCAAGGTGGACAGCCTGAAATTATTCTTTCAAGAGCATCAGATGAATTTTTGGCAAGGCTTTTTGAAGTGGAAATCCCTGAAATTTATGATGGTGTAATTCAAATCAAATCAATTGCTCGTGACCCAGGCGAAAGATCCAAAGTTGCTGTTTATTCTCTTGATGAAAGAGTTGACCCAGTTGGTGCTTGTGTGGGTATGAAAGGAATAAGAATTCACTCTATAGTAAGAGAATTAAATAATGAAAATATTGATTTGATTGAATACTCAGATGATATTGCTGAATTTATTAAAAAAGCATTATCTCCAGCAAAAGTTAAAGACATTGTTTTGAACACTGAAATAAGAAGTGCTTCAGTAACTGTACCCGATGATCAAGTTTCTTTAGCAATTGGTAGAAATGGTCAAAATGTAAGATTAGCTTCTAAATTAACTGGATATTCTCTATCTTTAATTAAAGAAGGTGGGGAAGATATTGATTTGACAGAATTTAGAAATGAATTTGGTCAAGATATGTTAGATATTTTAGAAGATAATAAAATTGAAACTGCAAGGGAATTTTTGGAGTGTTCTCCAGAAGCATTGCTTGCAATGGAAGGAATGACAAAAGATTTATTACTTGAATTACGTTCAATTATATTAATTGAATTTGAAGAAAAAGAAGATAAAGATTTGGTCGAAAGAATTAAAAGTTTATAATTTCTGTTTTTAAAAATAAAATTTACTCGAATTACTTATGGGCTCTGAAATTAGATTATTTAAAATTGCTTCTGATATCAATATTGGAAAGGAAACGATTGTAGAATATTTACAATCGAAAGGATTTGATATTGAAAATAAACCAACAACCAAACTAAATAATGCTATGGTTGATGTGGTTTATGATAAATTCAAAAAAGAAAAACGTGCCGCTGAGGTGCAAAGAACTAAAATTCAGAAACATAAAGATATTAAACATCCTGAAGTAGATAATAGTGAACAAAATCAAGTAAATTATAGAGATGATAGAACTACTAATAATAGTAATAACCATAGCCATAGTACAGCTCCAACTTCTACCCCAGCATTTAATTATGAAGTAAAAGTTGCTGAACCTATTAAAAAAAGTATTAGACCTGAAATAGATAGCAAACTAAATTTGGATGTTGAACAAGTTACGGTTCCTCCTTTTGTTGAGAAAGTTAAAACAGTTAAAGTTACTGATACCATTAGTACTGAAGAAACTAAAACAGAAGCAGTAGTTAAAAAAACTAAACCAAAAGCTACTAAAAAAGAAACTATTGAAACAGAAGTAATTGAACCTAAAGTTGGTGAAAAAATTGATTTAAATCAATTTAAAAAGCATAATGCAATTCCATTGCAAAGAGAATTTAGAGCTAAAGATGAAGTTAGACCTCCGAGAGAAGATAGAAATAGAAATGCAGGAGCTAATCCTCAACAAGGTCAAAGAAGAGAAAAAACAGATAATAGACCTCCAAGACAAGTAAATGATATTAGATTTAGCAAAGATACTAGACCAAAACCAGAATATAAAGTTAGAGATGATGACAATAGAGGTAATGAAAATAGAGGTAATGAAAGACCGAATGGAATTGTAAGAGAAACTGATAATAGAAATAGAGACTTTAATTCTCCAAGACCTCCACAATATACTAGTACTAAAAATACTAATGCTGATGGTACTAAAAAGCCTTTTGAAGCAAGAACAAATGATGGAAGAACTAACGATAGACCTTACAATAATAATAGACCAAATGACAGACCATACAATAATAACAGACCAAATGATGGTAAAACAAATGATAGACCAAACAACAACAATAGACCAAATGATGGTAGAACTAATGATAGACCATACAACAACAATAGACCAAATGATGGTAGAACACAAAATCCAAATAGACCATACAACAATAATAGACCAAATGATGGTAGATCTAATGATAGACCTATAGATCCAAATGATAAAAACAATGCAAATGACCCAGCATACAAAAGAAAAAGAAAAAATATTCTTGAAGTAAGACCTGGTGAAAAGCCTTCTCTTAAAGGACTTACTATTGTTGGTAAAATAAATGTAAATCCTGATAACCAAAATAGAACTGGAAGATTTGACGATAGAAGAGGACCAGCAAAAACTCCCAAAGAAATTGCTGATGATTTGAAAAAAAGGAACAAGGTTGGACCTCCAACAAGTGGTGGTAATGCTGAAAAAGCTGGTAGTGCATTAGATAAAAAGAAAAAACGTAAACGCTCAATTAGAGAGCAAATTAGTGTTGAAGATATTGACAAAGCAATCAAAGAAACCTTAGCTGGTATGGATGATTCAGTTGGTGGAAGCTTCAAAGCTAAATTAAAACAGAAGAAACGTCAAGTAAGAGAAGTTAAAGAACAAAAAATACTTGAAGAAAAAGAAAGAGAAGAATCTACTTTACAGCTTTCTGAATTTGTTACTACAAGTGATTTGGCTGGATTGATGAATATCAATGCAAGTGAAATCATTTTGAAATGTTTGCAACTTGGATTGATGGTTACAATTAATCAAAGGCTTGATAAAGATACAATAATCTTAATTGCAAGTGATTATGATTTTGAAGTTGAGTTTCTAGATGAAAGAGCACTTCAATTTATTGAAGAAGATGATGATGATGACGAAGTAAAAACACCGAGATCCCCAATAGTTACAATTATGGGTCACGTAGATCATGGTAAAACTTCACTATTGGATTTTATTAGAAAAACTAAAGTAGTTTCTGGTGAATCTGGTGGTATTACTCAGCACATAGGTGCTTATAAAGTAAATTTAGGTGAAAAAGCAATTACATTTTTAGATACACCCGGTCATGAGGCTTTTACTGCAATGCGTGCACGTGGTGCTCAAGTAACTGATATTGTTGTTCTTGTTGTTGCTGCAGATGATAGTGTGATGCCTCAAACTATTGAAGCAATAAGCCATTCAAAAGCTGCTGGTGTACCAATAATTGTTGCTATAAATAAAATTGATAAGCCTGATGCAAAACCTGAAAGAGTTAAACAGCAACTGACTGATTATGATGTATTAGTTGAAGAATGGGGTGGAAAAAATCAATCAGTTGAAATTTCTGCTAAATTTGGTAATAATGTTGAAAAACTACTCGAATCAATATTGGTTGAAGCTGAACTTTTAGAATTAAAAGCTAATTCAAATAGAATGGCTCGTGGTACAGTAATCGAATCACACATGGATAAAGGCTTAGGCACAGTTACTACTATTATTGTTCAAAAAGGTACTTTAAATGTAGGAGAAGCCTTTGTTGCTGGTGCTTCAGCTGGTAGAGTAAGAGCAATGTTTGATGAAACTGGTACTAAAGTTGAATCTGCTGGACCATCTACTCCAGTTAGAGTAATTGGATTTGACGCACAACCAAGTGCTGGTGATAGTTTTGTTGTTGTAAGAAATGATGCTGAAGCTCGTTTAATTGCTAATGAAAGAAAAATATTGAAACGTGAACAAGAATTACGTCAAGTAAGACATATTACTTTAGATCAAATATCAGAACAAATCAAAATTGGAGGAGTAAAAGACTTATTCCTTATAGTTAAAGGAGATGTAAGTGGTTCTGTAGAAGCACTTGCCGATTCATTAATCAAACTTTCTCACGAAGAAGTTAGAATAAATATTTTACATAAAGGAGTGGGAGCAATTACAGAATCTGATGTAATGCTTGCTCGTGCTTCTGGTGCAATTATTGTTGGATTCCATATTTCACCAACTCCAAAAGCAAAAAGACTTGCAGCTGATGAAGAAGTTGAAATTAGAGAATATGAAATAATTTACGATTGTATAAATGATATACAATTAGCTCTTGAAGGTATGTTACGCCCTGAAATATCTGAAGTAATAACTGGTACTGTTGAAATTAGAGCAGTATTTAAAATTAGTAAAAGTGGAAATATCGCTGGTTGTTATGTATTAAGTGGCAAAATACATAGAAATGATAAAATTAAAATACTTCGTGATGGTCTGCCAATTCATACTGGTGGTATCAAATCTCTTAAACGTGAAAAAGACGATGTAAAAGATGTTGGAGAAAGATTTGAATGTGGTATTATGATTGAAGGATTTAATGATATTGAAGTTGGTGATATTATTGAATGTTACAAAACAGTTGAAACAAAGAGAACTATTAAAAAGTAATTATTCAATTAAATAATAAACGATTTTGTCTATAAGAACTGAAAAAGTTGCAAGTGTAATTAAAAGAATTGTTGTTGAGCCTATAAGTGAAATGGCAAGAGAATATTCAGCAGGAATGGTCTCTGTTACTTCGGTTAAAGTATCAACAGACTTACACTATGCTAAAATTTATTTGACTACAATAAATGGTAAAGTTACTCCTTTGGAGTTTATTACAATTTTAGAAAAAAATAAGTATAGAATAAAGAGTGAAATTGCAAGAATAGCGAAATTACGATTTGTTCCTGATGTAAAAATGTATTTAGATGATACTTTAGACCAAATGGATCACATTCAAAAAATATTAGATCAAGTAAAAATTACTCACCCTGCCTCAAGTGAAGAAGAAGAATAGTTGAAACTCCTTACTAAAAATAATCTTTTGTCATTTGAAGAAATTCAAAGTTTTGCTAGTCAAGAAGGTGTTGTTATTCTTATTGACAAAGACGAAACTTGGACTTCATTTAATGTCGTTTCAAAGTTAAGATATTTTACAAAAGTTAAAAAAGTTGGTCATGCGGGCACTCTTGACCCTTTGGCTACTGGATTATTAATTATTGGGCTTGGAAAAGCTACTAAATTAATGGATTCATTTCAAGCTCAAAGAAAAGTTTATACTGGTGAAATTAAAATTGGCTGTACGACTAAAACTGATGATAGAGAAGCTGAAGAAGATAATTTTCAGGATTTTAGTTTTGTCAATTCTGAATTAATTGAAGAAACTAAACTTAAATTTCTGGGTAAAATCAAACAGTTTCCACCTATTTATTGTGCAAAAATTGTAAACGGTATTAGACTATATCAATATGCAAGAAAAAATGAAATAGTTGAGATACCTGAAATTGAAGTAGAAATATTTGATTTCAAAATTACATCAATAGAATTTCCTATAATTCGTTTTGAAATTGAATGTAGCAAAGGCACTTACATTCGCTCAATAGCAAGAGATTTTGGTAAAGCTCTTGGCTGTGGTGGGTTTCTACATTCTTTACGTAGAGAAGCAAGTGGAGATTATAAGGTAAATGATGCTTTTAAAATTCATGATTTTATTTCTATTTTAG
>JAYTXK010000553.1:0-3838 GCA_043743005.1 Ignavibacteriota bacterium | reverse complement strand
CTTGTGTAAAAGTGCATTTCAAGAAAGTAAAAAGTAAAACTTAATAATTAAAAAAATATGAAATTAGAAGCAATAACAATTGATTTTTGGAACACTATTTACGATTCCTCTGGTGGATATGATAGAAATGCTTATAGACAAAGATGTTTGATTGAAGAAATTGATAAGCATGGACTTTTTATTATGGGTGATGAAATTAATAAATCAATTGAAGCATCTTGGAAATTTTTTGAAAAAGCTTGGAAGGAAGAGCATTGCACTCCAACCACAAAAGAAACTATTACATACTTGTTCAACTATTTAAAGCTACCTTTGGAAGATTTTTCTGTTGATAAAGTTGCAACAGCTTTTGCTGATTCAGTTTTGGTACACCCACCCAAAATGCTTTTAAATGCAAAAGAATCGATTCAAAAGTTAAGTGATAAATATAAATTAGGTCTTATTTCAGATACTGGCTATTCACCCGGTACAATATTAAAAGAGCAAATGCAAAGAGATGGAATTGCTGATTATTTCTCATCTTTTAGCTTTTCTGATGAAACTGGAGTTTCTAAGCCGAATTCATTAGCTTATAAAACAGCCTTAGAACCATTAAATGTTACATCAAAATATGCTTTACATATAGGTGATATTGAGCATACAGATATTTTAGGAGCCAAAAATTATGGCATGAGAGCAATTAGAATTAAAGCTGATAAAACTTCTCACTTTGCTGCAAATAGCCCTGAAACAACAATTGCAGACTTTGATTTAAATTCCTGGGATGAGATATTAAAAATATTATTGTGATTTTATTTGTCTGAAATGTTTTTAATCTATATTTTTGTATTCTGAATTTAAGCGCAAGTGGCGGAATTGGTAGACGCGTCATCTTGAGGGGGTGGTGGCAATAAGCCGTAGGGGTTCGAGTCCCCTTTTGTGCACAAAATAAAATTCAAAATAAAAAAGCCCTTTCAAATTTCTAAGAAAGGGCTTATTATAAATCAAGTTAATATAAAATTTAATTTTAAATCTTTTAAAAATTCTATTTTTTAAATTTAAAAGTTAATATATTTTTCGCAACTAAATTTCCAGTTGTCAAACCTTCTTCACAAGCTTTTCTAAAGTGAATTCCACCATAAATTCTTGAATTACTAACTTCTTTAGCACATTCAGAAAATGAAATAAAGTTCCTTGGAACGATTACTTCATCAGGCAAATCAAACCTAGCAATAAATTGTGTAGAATCCGTAAATGAATAACTATCACTACCCATAAAATCTGTCATTATTTGCATTGAAGCTCCAGTTTGAGTAGAATGTCCAGAAGTATATTCAGGAAATGGTGGTGTTCCAATTGGAGTATTGAAATTAGGAGCTTTAAAGTAAGTTACTTTTCTAATATAACTTATAGGTCTAATCAAATTATAAAAGAATTTTACTTTCCAGCAATATACAAAAGCATCATGTAATGACATTCCAACTTTTACATATAATTCTGAAGCTTTATCTAAAGGTATATTTCCTTTTGTCATTATTTGTCTTGCTATCGAAAGGCTATGACCAGCTGGAGTACCGCTACGGTATCCTTCATCATTCCAATATTGAGCTATAATATTTAAATTTTTATTTTCAGTACTTACTTTAGGATTAAGGCATTTTGTAGCCATAGTAAAAGTTTCTTTAGCATCTAAGAAAAAAGCAGAAAGAGTATCTTCAGAATAAGAATATGGAGGTGTTATTGAAGCTATACTTATATTTTTTGCACTATAAGTTCTAACATTACCCCAATATGGTTGCATTGCATAAGCTGCTGTACCTTTGCCTGGTATCCATTTGTCTTCTCCAGTAGGAGGAATAAAACTTTTTGGGAAGTTGTTTTCGTCTTTCCAAGAATATTCTTGACCATCAGTTTTTGAATAAGCAATAATTGCATCACCAATTGAATTGCCATAATCAATTGAACGGTTATAAACTTCTAATGTAGTCTCAGATTTGAATTGTGTATTGTATTTATTTTGAATTGAGTCAATCATAGCCAAAGTTTTTTCTAAAGTATATGTTGAATCATTTGAATAATCATTTATATAGAAATATCTAATTGCTTTGCTCATAGCTGAATTTGATACAGCAGCCCAATGATATTCTTTATTAACATCTGGAACTGGCAAATTCGATAATCCTTGAGCTTGTCCTTGAAGAGAATAATAATTAGTCGAACCATATACACTAGATTCATAAGCAGCCAAACTCACATAACTATATGCTCTTGCTGCCACCATTGGAGTAAACCCTCTATTCCTTTGAGTTAAATACAATGATGTTTTTATCCATTCTTGGATATGAGCGGAACTATATTGACTTGAGGTCTTACCAGTAACTTTTGAAGCAGACATTGGTCCATTTGGGCTAACTGTAACAGAATCTGGATTACAAGAAAACATTGTTATTAAAATTATAACACTCATTATTTTAAAAACTTTTTCCATTATTATACCTTTTATGATTAATTTAAAGTTATTTCATAACTTTTTTGAGACTGACATACATATATTCTTTTATTAGTAGCATCTATTCTATTTCTATATCTAATTATCCAAACTGTAACTTTACTATTACCAGCCTTAGCTCTTGCCAAATTTGCAGGTGGAATTTTAGTAGCACCTACGTTATCATTTACTGGTTTTGCTGAAGTTGCAGTAAAACTTTTATCTGACTTTGAAACTAATACTACATATACACTATCGTCTGAAGCAGATGTTGGGTTCCAATAAACAGACATTGGTGCTGAAGATATAGTGATAGTACTTGGTTCTGGGAAACAAACTATTGGATCTACGGCTCTTATTCCATCAGCAAATGGTAAAGTATATTCCATTCCACCTGCAATTGTAAATCTATGAGTTGAATTACTATCAAATTGAATTTGATTGTTTGTTAGCATACTACAATAAAAATTTGCATTAAATGAATTTGATGAATCACTAAAAAAAGTAAATGTTTTTTTATCAATATTGACAGGACTTGTTGTTTGCGAATTGTTATATGATGTAAGTGAGAATGCACTACCTGCATCAGCAAAAATCTTTCCTGAACCAACGAAATTGGCAATACCAAAATTATTAACTGTTCCTAAATTGTCAACTCTATAAGTTCCAATAAATGAAAAAGTTGTATCATAATACGGTTTCAAAATCAGAACTTGGTTTTGAACTTGGCTTGTAAATGCTTCTAAGACAGTTGGGTTTTTATATGCAATAATTATTAATGTTCTTATAGAGTCTTTGCTTTGAGTTTTGTTTCCCTTTAAGTCTCTAAAAGTTGGAGGAATACTTGCAACAAAGAAAAGTGTGTCAATATTTTTACCAAAAGATAATTTAGATCTTAATATTTTTATATTTAAAGTTTTATTGCCAACTCCTTCAAGGTAATCATATTCAAACCATCTATTTGAGTTGTTATTATATGCTCTCCAATTGAGACTATTATTGGAATCTATAGTTATGTTTACTGATTTTGTGATGGCTGAATATCCAAAATCTAAAGTATTTGAACTCAAAGAGTAGTTGAAATCAGGTGTAATAGGAGCTATAGTTGGAGTATCAGTCCCACAAGAAATAAATATACATATCGCTATTATTATGCAATTTAAAAGTAACAGTTTTTTCAATTTTTTATTCCTTAAAAAAGTTAAATTGTTGTTTTACAAAAATATTAAATTTTCATACTGTAATAACTATACTTTTATAAAAATGTTACAAATATTTTTGTTTTTTTCTATCACAAAAACTCCAACTATTTTCTTTGATAGACAATATCGAAGACTAAGGGAGATATACAATATGTTTGTTAAAAACAGT
>JAYTXK010000552.1:0-5962 GCA_043743005.1 Ignavibacteriota bacterium | reverse complement strand
ATTGAAATTCGTGAAAAACAAGCTTATGTTTTAAACCACTGGATTGATTCAGTTTCAAAATATTCCTCTGAAAAAGATATTATTATTGTAGGTGATTTTAATGATAGCCCTTTAAATTCAAATTCAAATACTCTTAATATTATTTCAAATAATAGTAAAGTTAGTTTTATCACTAACAAAATGGTTAGTTGCTTGTTTCCAAAGAAGAATGTAATAGATAATATTTTAATTTCTAAATCAGCTAAGAAAAGGTGTAGAACTGAAAGTTTGAGAATGTACAATCCTAAAAAGATTTTTTCAAATAAAGTAGCAAAAAACATTTCAGATCATTGTCCAATTGTAGTTGATTTTGAAACTACTGAACAAGATAACGATTGAAATAAATAAATAGAGTGGTCAAAAATGTATAATAAATTTAAATCAACTATTATTCTTATGCTCTTCAATAATTAATATTTCTTCAAATTGATTTAAAATTCGTTTTCGACGAGCCATCACTATTTTTGCAACTTCAAGTGCTTTACTTACTTTATAAATTGGTCCATTTGCTTTGCCTCCCCAAGAAAATGAAGGAATATAATTTGGCAAAAAACCAGGCACAACTAGAATTCCACAAATTCCTGCCACAGTACCAGTATTGAATTGAGTATTTATTGCAGACTTAGTATGATCACCACAAAATAAGCCAAGGAACATTTTTCCTGTTTCAAAATTTTTATCTTTGATTCTGAGATTTATATTTGCATAAGTATTTTTAAGATCTGAAGTGTTTGTATCTGCTCCAAGGTTTACCCATTCAGATAGGAAAGAATGTCCTAGAAAGCCTTCATGCTGTTTGTTAGAATAAGATTGGATTATAGAATTTTCAACCTCACCTCCAATCTTACACCATTCGCCAATACTTGTTTTCTCGTATATTTTAGCACCAATTTTAATTATTGAATTTTTACCAATATAGCAAGGACCAATAATTGTAGCTTGAGACATAATTTTTACATTATCATCAATTATAATAGCACCTTCGCTAGCATCAAGAACAACATTTGGGAGTATGTTTACATTTTTACCTAAAAAAATATTTTTACTATTAATAAATGAACCATTGATTTGTACTTTCTGGATATTACTATCTTTTTCAAATAATTGGAAGTCATCATTAATAGCTTTTTCATTTAAATAAATTGCATCCCAAAGATAAAATATTAAATCTGCTTTGTCAATTTGAAATGAAATTGAATTAAATGTTCCTCCAATATATTTAGCAAAAACAAAATCACCATTTTTAAATTCAATAATTGAATTTTCATTTTCAGAAATATGTTTTAATAATATTAAAAATGAAGCTCTATTTGGAATATAATTAGATTCAACTTCAAGTATTTTACTTGAAAGCTCGCTATTTATTATTTCAAACCTATTTAGAAATGAATTCAACCTATTATTTTCTGCTTCAAAAGTAAATTTTCCTTCTGGAACTAATTTAATCCATTTTTCAAAAATTCTTAATGCTCCACATCTCAATTCGAATAATGGGTGCATTATTGAAAATGGATAAAAATTTTCATTTATTATTGAATCTTTAATTAATATATTCATTTTTTGGCAAATCAAATTTAAGTAAAAACAAATTTAGTTAAAAAAATGATTGAAAGTAAGTTATTTTGAAGTATATTTTGTTTATAAATCAAATTATTTGTTTTAAAATACTTCTATATCAAAAAATCAAAGAGTAAATTGAAAAATGTCTGAAGCTATTAAAGTAATGTTTGCTGAAATTTCAAAAGATTATGATAAAATGAATACTGTCTTATCATTTGGTATTCATCATTTGTGGAGAAAGAAAGTAGTTAAATTAGCAAATGTAAATGAAAATTCAAAAGTATTAGATTGTGCTTCTGGAACTGGTGATTTGGCTATTGAATTTAAAAAGACTGCTAAAAAAGGTGAAGTATTTGCAACTGACTTTTGTGTAGAAATGTTAGACTATATTAAACCAAAAGAAGAAAAGCTAAATATAAAAGTTAAAACTGAATTTGCTGATGTAATGAACTTGAAATATGAGGATAATTATTTTGATGTTTCAAGTATTTCTTTTGGAATTAGAAATGTTGATAATCCAAAGCAAGGAGTTTCTGAGATGGCAAGAGTTGTCAAAGCTGGTGGTAAAGTTATAATTTTGGAAACAGGTCAGCCAAAAGGTTTATTAAAGCCAATTTATAAATTATATAGTCAAAAAATAATGCCTTTCTTAGGCAGTATTGTTGCTAAGAATGAAGCAGCTTATACATATTTACCACAAACAGCATCAAAGTTTCCTTATGGTGATATGTTTGTTGAGATAATGAATTCAACTGAAAAATTTTCTGAAATAAAAGCTTATCCTGTTACTTTTGGTGTAGCTTACATATATGTTGGAATAGTGAAATAAAAAAATATTATTAAATTTACAGGTGTTAAAATGGCTTTAGAATTAAAAATAAATGATGAAATAAAATTGGCAATGAAAAGTGGTGATAAATTACGATTAGAAACATTGCGATCGGTACGAGCAGCAATTATTGAATTCTCAAAAAGTGGAATAGATAGAGAAATGAATGAAGCTGACGAATTAAAAATATTAAATAATTTATCAAAGAAAAGAAAAGATGCTATTTCGATGTATAAAGATGCTGGTAGAATGGAATTAGCAGATAAAGAATCTTCAGAATTAAATGTGATTTTAGAATTTTTACCTGCACAGCTATCTGAAGCTGAGGTTAGAGCTACAATTACAAAAATCAAAGAAGATTCTGGTGCAGTAGATATGAAAGATATGGGGAAAGTAATGGGTCATGCTATGAAAGCATTAAGTGGCAAAGCTGATGGTGGGCTTGTTCAATCAATAGTTAAAGAAATCCTTGGTGGAAATTAAATGATAGATAATAGTTTGAATGAAAATCAAATTAGAAAAGAAGTTTCAGAATTGGAAATTGAGTCTTTAAAACAATTAGAATTTTTTAGTGTATTAAACAAAATATCAACTTATACTTATTCGGAACTTGGAAAAAGTATTATAGAAAACTCACTTCCCAAAAATGATATATTATGGTTGAATAGAGAGCATTCACTAATTAATGAAATGATATATTTGATTACTTCAGACGACTTTCTACCAATTGATGGATTAAATGATGTAAAAACAAAATTTCATAAGTCTAAAATTGAAAATGCAGTTTTGAATACTAGTGAAATATTAAATATTAAAGATTCGATAAGAGTAAGTAGATTAATAAAACAATATTTCAAGTCGAGAAATGAAAAGTATTCTTTTTTATATGAATTAACAAGTTCATTACACGAAAATAGAATGCTTGAAAAACATATTGAAGAAGCAATTGATGAAACTGGCGAAATTAGAGATAATGCTTCAAAAGAATTATTTAGAATAAGGAAAGAAATTAAAGAACATGGTGCTAGACTTAGGAATAGGTTAGAAAAAATATTGAAAAAAACTATTGATGATGAAATTGTACAAGATGATTTTTACACAATTAGAGAAGGTAGATTTGTTTTACCAATTAAAGCATCAAATAAAAGGTCTTTGCCTGGGATAATTCATGGAATTTCACAAACTGGTCAAACTGTTTATTTGGAGCCAACTGAAATTATTGAAATGAATAATAGTCTTTCAATTTTGCAAAATGAAGAATTAAGAGAAATTCATAGAATATTAACTAACTTAACTAAAGAAATTGGAGATAATTCAGAAAGTTTTCTATATTCAATTGATATTTTGGCAATAGTTGATTCTTTAATTGCAAAAGCAAAATATGCTCTTGATTTTGGTGGTATAAAACCAAAAATATCTGATGAAAATGAAATATATTTAGGTAAAATATATCATCCAATATTAAGACAAAAGCTGACAAAAAAGCAAGTAATACCTCTTTCAGTTGAATTTTTAGATGATAAAAGAGGTCATTTGATTTCTGGTCCAAATGCTGGTGGTAAAACTGTAGCTTTAAAAAGTATTGGTCTAAACTTAGCAATGGCTTTGAGTGGAATTTTTCCTTTGGGTGAGTGTAAAACTAATTTTAGAAAAATTTATACTTCAATTGGTGACCATCAATCAATTGATAACAATTTATCTACTTTTAGTTCTCAGCTTAATTCAATTAAGTCTATTTTAAATCAAGCTAATAGTTTATCTTTAGTACTTATTGATGAAATTCTTTCAGGCACTGACCCTCAAGAAGGTTCAGCTCTTGCTTGTGGTATATTAGATACATTTTTAGAATTCAACTTGTTTTTTATAGTTACAACTCATCAATCTTCTTTGAAAACTTATGCTTTAAATAAAAGTGTAATAGCAAACGCATCTTTGGAATTTGATGAAATCAACTTAAAACCAAGTTATAAATTCCTTTCTGGTATTCCCGGAAATAGTTATGCTTTTCACTTGGCTCGAAGTATAGGTATGGCTGCAAATGTAATTATAAGAGCAGAATCGTATCTTGGAAGCAAACATCAAGAATTGGAAGAAAGTATTGCTTTATTATCTAAATATAGATTTGAAGCTGAAAATTCAAAATTGGAATCTGATAAATTAAAATTAGAAACTGAAAAAATTAAATCTGAATATGAATCTAAATTAAAAGAAATTAAAGAAAAGAAAAAAGAATATGTAGAAAATGCACAACGTGATGCACATCAAATACTTCAAAATGCAAATAAATTAATAGAAAATACAATTAGAGAAGTAAAAGAAGGAGTAAAATCTGCTGGTGAAATTAAAAAAGTTTTTGATTTGGCTAAAAATGAGTTATCTATTCAAGTTGAAAAAATTGAAAAAGAATTACCAAAATCTTCAATATTGACAAAAGATAATTTAGAAATTGGCGACTATGTATCAATGGAAGATGGGATTTCAACTGGTATAATTCTTGAAATAGATAAAGAAAGCAAAACTGCAACTGTTGAATTTAATGGTTTAAAATTTAAAATAAAAATCAAGAAACTGAAAATTGCATCTGCTCCAAAGGAAAAACAATATGCACAATCCAAGCAAGCTGAGTATATCAAATTTGATGCTGCAGCTAGAATTGATATCCGTGGAATGAGAGCTGATGAAGCAATTAAAACAATTGATGTATTTATAAATGAAGCAGTATTAGGTAATATGCCATTTGCAACTATAATTCACGGTAAAGGGACTGGTGCTTTGAGAGTTGCAATTCAAGACTTTTTGAAGTACAACCACTCTGTTTCTTCATTTAGAGATGGGGAAATTTCAGAAGGTGGTGCTGGAGTTACAGTTTTAGAATTTTAAATATATTTTTCTAAAGCCCAGTGAAAAATTTGGATATAAGATTCAGCAGATTTATATGATGAATAGTTTGAATTCATTGCATTGCTTCTAATATTATTCCAATGGGGGTGATGATTATAAATTGATAAAGCTCTATTAAATGCAAATTCAAAATCATCAGCACTATAATTATTAAATACTATCCCATTACCTAAAGATTGTTCTGGTATATATTCAAAAACTGTATCTGCTAAGCCTCCTGTATGTCTTACAATTGGGATTGTGCCATACTTTAAAGCATACATTTGAGTTAAGCCACAGGGTTCAAATCGAGATGGAATAAGCATATAATCCGAACTTGCAAAAATTTTATGTGAAAGAGGGGTATTATATCCAATATTAATAATTGCATTATTTGGAAATCTATCTCTCAAATAATAAAAGAAATCAGTATAATATTTATCTCCTGATCCTAATATTACAAATCTTATTTTATTATTTTCCAAATAATTTAGCAAAGATTGTTGGATAATGTCAATTCCTTTTTGCTCAGATAGTCTTGTAACCATACCAATTAATGGAATATCCAAATCATTATGAATTCCAAAATCGTTTAATAGGCTTTTCTTGTTTTCAAATTTTGAATGAAAATCATTTTGCGAATATTTTAAACTC
>JAYTXK010000551.1:0-3704 GCA_043743005.1 Ignavibacteriota bacterium | reverse complement strand
CAAATAAATTAAATAATATTAAATTTAATGATAGAAATAAAGACACTAATTTTATATATTTAGATACTATAAAAATTTTAAAAAATAATTTATTTGATTCCAAAAATTTATTAAATATGGATAAAGAATTCGATAAAGCAGTAGTAGATTTTGATAAAGAAAAATATACAGATGCTTGTTCAAAATTTGATATATTTAATTCTACTTTGCCTTTTAATGATTCATTATATTTTGAAAGTGCATTTTATAAAAGTGAATGTTTGATTACAAATAATCATTTAATTGAAGCTGAAAATATATTAAAATATTTATCTAAAATTGATGGGATAAATAATAATACTTTAGAAAGAGTTATATTAAGACTTGGTCAAGTTTATTGTGCCGAAGGCAAAAAAAATCAAGCAGAAAAATACTTTAATATATTTAAACAAGAATTTTCAAATTCTATATTTTTTAAATTAGCAACTTGTGATGTAGTAAAATAAATATGGCAATGTGTGCCAGAGGTAGTTATGAAAAACAAAAAACAATTAATTTATATTATTTTATTTATATTTATTTCAATTAGTGAATTATTTGCTACTTGGACTCCACAAACTTCAGGAGTAACAAAAAATATAAATAGCATATTTACTCGAGGTACCAATGCCTATGCCGTTGGTATGACTAATACTATTTTGAAAACAACTAATTCTGGCACAAACTGGTTTAGTCTTACTTCTCCATCTACAACAGATTATTATAGCTCATTTTTTAATGATGCAAATACTGGATTGATTGGAGCAGCACAAGGTAAGTTATATAAAACTTCAGATGCTGGACTAAATTGGGTAACTCAATTTCCAAATTCATCAAGTACTATTACTGGAATTAGTTTTTCTGATGCAAGTAATGGTGTTTTAGTTACTAATACTGGTGAGATAAGATATACATCATCTGGTGGTGACTCATGGAATAATGCTACTTCTGGAATATCTTCTGCTTTAAATTCAGCATTTATGATTAGATCAGCAGATGTAATTGTATGTGGTAATAATGGTAAAATACTTAAATCTTTTAATGGTGGAGCTACTTGGACAAATGTTAATTCAAGTACTACCATAAATTTGAGAAGTATAGCAATTAATAGTACAATTGGGATTTCAGTAGGTGATGGTGGTTTGATGCTTCGAACTACTGATGAAGGTGATACTTGGTCACAAATAACAAGTGGTACAACTCAAAATTTAAATACAATTAGCTTTGGTTCAAGTACTAGAATTTATGTTGCTGGCGATAATGGTGTAATTTTAATGAGTTCAAATGCTGGAGTAAATTGGGCTACTCAAACTTCTAACACAACAAATAAAATAAATGGACTTACTTGTGCATCTAATTTAATAGTTTATGCTGCTGCAAATAACGGAACAATATTAAATACTATTAGTGGTGGTCAAAATCTAACTCCAAGTGTTAGAGTTATTTCTCCAAATGGAGGAGAAAATTATAAAAATAATACTTCTCAAGTTATAGCTTGGACTTCAGCAAATATTGATAATGTAACAATTAAGTATTCTGGAAATAATGGTGGCACTTTTACTACTTTGCAAGTTGCAAACGCTTCAAGTGCTAGCTTTAGCTGGGCTGCACCAAATGAATTAACTAATCAAGCAATCATTAAAATTGAAGATTTGAGTAACCCTCTTTTATTTGATATTTCTGACAGTCCATTTTCTGTATTTAATTGGTCTATTAATATTTCTCAACCTATAAGTAGTTCAACTTGGAACACAAGTTCTACTCAAACTATTAATTGGTTAGTAGAAAACATTAATAATGTAAATATAGAATATACTACAAACAATGGTACAAATTGGAATACAATTGTAAATAATCAATTGGCATCTTCTGGCAATTATAGTTGGGTTATTCCTAATATCCAAACTGCTAATGTGAAAATTAAAATTTATGATACTCAAAATCCGAGTAAATCCTTTTCAATGCCAAATAATTTTTTAATTCAAGCTCCAGAACTAACTTTACTTACTCCAAATGGAGGAGAGAACTTAGTTGCTTTTAATAATTATAATATTACTTGGAGTAATATAATTGTTTCTAATGTTGATTTGGAATATTCAACAAATGCTGGTACATCTTGGGTAAATATTGTAAGTGGTATAAATGCAAATGCTGGGACTTTTAATTGGACTATTCCAAATTTAAATTCTCAAGCTATTATTAGAGTTAAATCATCTAGTAATAGTTCTATTAGTGATTTGTCAAATTCTACATTTACAATTAATGGCTTCCCAATTATAGTATCATTACCAAATGGTGGAGAAAATTGGCAAGCTGGAAGTATAAAAGTAATTAATTGGAGTGCTACTAATGAAGTTATCGATTTGAATATTGATTATTCAATAAATAATGGAAATAGTTGGACCAGAGTAGCAAATAATATTACTGCAAGTAATAGCACTTTCTCTTGGGTTGTGCCATCTAATTTCACTACTCAAGCATTAGTTAAAATTTCAGACGCTAATTTAAGTACAACGTTTAATGATAGAAGCAATGCAGTTTTTACAATTAGTAACTTACAAATATCAGCTTCACTTACTAATATTAATGTAATTGCTGGAGCTACACAAAATATAAATTGGTCAGCATTTTCTGCTGGAAATTTGAGCTTATTTTATTCATTAGATAATGGTTTGAATTGGATTAATATTTTTTCAAATTTAAGCTCAACAATTACAAACTACAATTGGGTAACTCCAGTTATACCTGCACAGTCAATAAAACTTAAAATTCAAAACACTTTAGATGCTAATATAAAATCTGAAATAAGTTTGAATTTGGTAAATCAAAGTTTAATAGTAACTTCGCCAATTGCCAATGATTATTTACAAATTCAAAAAAGCAAAATTATTACTTGGAATAGTAGCTATATAAATTTACTTAAAATAGATTATTCAACTGATAACGGAATAAATTGGAATAATATAGTAAACGGTTATTCAGCTGCTTCTGGTTCTTTCTCTTGGCTTGTTCCAAATTCTGTATCAAATAATGTATTTGTAAGATTAGGATATATAAAACCAGCATCTGCAACATATACTTATGCTCAAAGTGATGTCTTTAATATTACCAATGCAACTGTAAATGTTGTTTCTCCAAATGGTGGAGAAAAGTTTATTTCTAATTCAACAAGTCAAATTAGATGGAAGTCCTCTTTTGTTACTATGGTTGATTTGTTATATTCAACAGATAATGGAATAAATTGGAACTTAATCATTTCTGGTTTGAACGCCACTCCTGCAAGTTATAATTGGACAGTTGCAAATATACCATCAAAAAATGTGATAATTAAAATAAGAGATTCGCAAAAGCTAACGGTTGATGACAATAGTGATGCAATTTTTTCTGTAACTGGTGTTAGTTTGAAATCTCCAATGACCAACGACAAATTATTAGTAAATAGTAATACTTCAATCTCTTGGATTAGCAATGATATAAGCAAAGTTAATATATTTTACTCAATAGATAATGGTCTAAAATGGATTGATATAGTTAAGAATTATCCTGCTACTGGTGGGAATTTTAATTGGCAAATTCCAAATAATCCTTCTGTTATTGCAAAATTAAAAATTGTTGATGCACAAAATTCTACTATTAAAGATTCATCTACAAACTTAACTATGCAAGGTATGATAGTTACTTCTCCA
>JAYTXK010000550.1:0-5467 GCA_043743005.1 Ignavibacteriota bacterium | reverse complement strand
GATAGTTTAAATACAAAGTTTTATCCTGAAAGTTCAAATTTCAATTTTTCTAAAGATACAATTTGTTTTGCTGGACGGGTATCTTCAGTAAAATACAATGAATCTTTTAACTACAACTTAATAAAATATAGTATTTTTTCAAATAATTTTATATATTTTAAACAAGATTACAATACTGGGTTGAGTTCTAACTTTACTTTTTCATTAAATGGAAACGAATTTAATAGTAATGACAACCAAATTGTTAATATAAGTACTGGTAATATTGTTAAAATAAATGGACTTTCTGATTTTGAATATTTATATAATTTTTATCAATCAAATAATAGTGAGATATTTTTTTATACCAATAAAAATAAATTAATAAAATTTAATGGTATAAACTATATAATGTACGATTTAAACTCAAGATTGCTTAAATTATCAAACGCTACTATGACCTTTTTCCATTTAGCTATTTGCTATAAAAATGACATTATTTATTTAGCATATAAACCTGACTATTTAATGATACCAAATACAGATTTATTAAAAATTGATTTGGTTAAGTTTAACATAAATAATCAGGAACTAACTAAGATTATTTCTATTGATTCGAGCTTTATTTCTAAAAACAATTACTTGGACTTTGTAACATCTAAACTTGAGACTCGACCACATTCAAATAATTATTCAATAGAAGTGGATAATAATGGGAATGTATATTTTGGTTGTAATGGATTGTTTATATTTGATAAAGATGATAAACTCAAAAGATATTATTCGGCTAAAGAAATTTCTCAAATGATTTATAAAGCAAATTAAAAAGGAAACTAAAATGAAAAAAATATTTATATATTGTGTATTTATTACAGTAATGCTTATTGGTTGCGATAAATGCAATGAAAATACACCAATTACTCCTGTTACTCCAGCTAATACAAGTGAATTAATTCCATTAGCTAAATGTAATTATTGGAAAATGGAAGGTTCACCAGATTCAAATAATGTTAAGAAAACTTCATATCAATACTGTTTGAGGGATACAGTAATAAACGGACTTACTTGGTGGATTATGTCGCTGATAATATTTCAACTACAACTGGTGGACCTGGTACTGGTACAATTCTATTCAGAAATGATAATAAAGGTTTAAATCAAATTTTCTTTTATACTGGATCAAGAACTGAAGGCTTAACTTATAAATATCCAGCAGTCAAGTGTGAAAAATATGATGTAAATGGATCAGAAATAACAATAGAAAGTACTGACAATGTAGTTACAGTAGGAAACAAACAATATAGTAATGTAATATTATATATAAATAAGTTTAGTATCTTTGGATTTACTACTTATTCATACATTTATATATGCCCAGGCATTGGAATTATAAAAAATGAAAATTATAGTGAAACACAAAGCACACCAAAAACTTTAATTTCATCTTCTGAACTGAAAGAATACAAAATAAATTAAATAAAACAAATAATATTTCTGTGATGGTAGTTAAATAAAATAAGAATTAAATTAGTAAAAACTAATTTAAATATTATTCAAACAATCTTTATTTAGCAAAATAATTTAGCTAATTTACAATTTTCCAAAAGTTTATTATATTATTTCAATTATATTTCTTATTTTTGTAGTCTGTATAAAATGTAGAAGTAAAAAAGTATTTTATATAGCATTTAAATTGATATTTACGAATTGAATTTTAAGGAGTACGCTGTGGATATCTCAGCTAGAATTACTAAATCATTTAGAAAAGAAGATGTTGTGCATGATTGGTGGGTAGTAGATGCTTCAGGCTTAACAGTTGGAAGAATTGCTTCACAAGTAGCTACTGTATTACGTGGAAAAAACAAACCTATATTCACTCCTCACGTAGATTGTGGTGATTGTGTTGTTGTTATCAATGCTGAAAAAGCAGTATTCCAAGGTAAAAGAGCAGAAAAGAAAGAATATTTCCGTCATACTGGTTACTTAGGTAATCAAGTAATAACTAAAATGGCTGAAATGAAACAACATCACCCAGAAAGAATTATTGAATATGCAGTACATGGTATGTTACCAAAAAATCGTCTGGGCAGACAAATTATTAAAAAATTAAAAGTCTATGCTGGTACAGAGCATCCTCACGAAGCTCAACAACCAAAAGTATTAAACTTAACTTACGGCAATTAATTATTAAATCGAAACTAAAATATATTTGGGGTAATTAATGAAAGTTTATTTGGGAACAGGCAGAAGAAAAACTTCTGTAGCTCAAGTTAGACTACTTCCAGGTAATGGAAAGATTTCTATCAACAAACGTGAAGTAAATGATTACTTCCCAGTAGATGTGCAAAGAGTAAACGCATTTAAACCAATGGAAGTAACCAGTCAAGCTGGTTCTTTTGATATCAACATCACAGTTCGTGGTGGTGGTCCAACTGGTCAAATGGGTGCAATTCAATTGGGACTTTCAAGAGCTTTATTACAATTTAACGAAGAATTACGTGCGATTTTGAGACCAGCAGGTATGCTTACTCGTGACCCAAGAATGGTTGAGAGAAAGAAATACGGTTTGAAAAAAGCAAGAAAACGTTTCCAATTCTCAAAACGTTAAAATTTATTTTTTTACAAATTCATGCTATTTTATTGCTTGTGTGTGGCACCAAAAAGAAAGAGTGTTGAGCAAGCGAGGTAAAGAATAGCAGAAGTATAATAAACACAAGGATTTATTAAAAATGCAACATTATGTTGAAATTGAAGCCCTTTTAAAGGCTGGTGCCCACTTTGGTCACTTAACTCGCAGATGGAACCCTGCTATGGAGAAATTTATCTTCATGGAAAAAAATGGTATCCACATCATTGACTTACGTAAAACTCAAGTTTTAATTGACATCGCTCGTGATGCAATGTACGATATTGCTACTAAAAACAAAGTTGTTTTGTTTATTGGTACTAAGTCGCAAGCTAAAGGTATTATTGAAGTTCAAGCCAAACGTGCTAAAATGAATTATGTAGCTGAAAGATGGTTAGGTGGTATGCTTACAAATTTTGCTACAATCAGAAAATCAATCAAAAGACTAACTACTATCGATAAAATGGAAGTAGATGGTACATTTGAAAAAATCACAAAGAAAGAAAGACTATTATTAGATAGAGAAAGAGAAAGATTACGTAAGGTATTTGGTGGTATTGAAAATATGCAACGTTTACCAGGTGCTTTATTTATAGTAGATATTAAAAAAGAACACTTAGCAATTAAAGAAGCTAAAATATTAGGTATTCCAGTATTTGCAATAGTAGATACAAACTGTGATCCAAATATTGTTGATTATCCTATCCCTGCAAATGATGACTCTAATAGTGCTATTGAGTTAATTACATCTGTAATTGCTGATGCAGTATTGGAAGGAACTGAATTAGCACGCTCCAAGCAAGCTGAGTTAGTTTCTGAAGGTGATAGAATCTCTAAAGAAATGGGCGAAAATCCTGATGAAGCTGGGAAATTAAAAAGAAAGATTAGAGAAAGGAAAAGTGATGTGCCTAAAGAGAGCTCAAAACCAAATAATGAAAGAGCAGCTGCTTCAACTGAAAACGCAGAGCAAAACTAAATGATTTAAAAAGCATCTTTCACAAAAAGATGTTTTTTTTTGATTTTTAATATTAAAAAATAAATATTTTATAAATAAAATTTAAAGAGTTTGAAAATGGCTGATATTTCTGCTAAACTTGTGATGGAACTACGTAATAAAACTGGTGCTGGTATGGCTGATTGCAAAAAAGCATTAGTTGAAAATGATGGGGATATTGAAAAATCAATTGATTATTTAAGAAAAAAAGGTGCTGCATCAGCTGCTAAAAGATCTGATAGAGATACAAACGAAGGACTTATAGTTACTCGATTATCTGCAGATGGAAAAACAGCTGCTTTACTTTCAATTACTTGCGAAACTGACTTTGTTGCACTTAATCAAGATTTTATTGATTATGTAAATAATGTAGCTGATGCATTAATTAGCTCTTCTGCTTCTACTCCTGAAGAATTAATGAAGGTAACTTTAAATGGTACTTCTGTAGAATCTTTACACAATAGTATTTTAGCAAAATTTAGTGAAAGAATTGGTATTTCTAAAATTGAAAGAATTAATTCTGCAGGTACAGTTGTATCTTACATTCATAATGGTAGTAAATTAGCTGTTCTTTTGGATGTAAATATTTCATTAAATGATGCCAATACATTAATTGCAAAAGATATTGCTATGCAAGTTGCTGCTATGAACCCTCAATTTGTTGATAGAAACTTTGTAACTCAAGATGTATTAGATAAAGAAAAAGAAATTTATGTAGATCAAGCAATTGCTGAAGGTAAAAAGCCAGAAATAGCAGAAAGAGTAGCTCAAGGTAGAGTTGAAAAATTTTATAAAGAAAATTGCTTGATTGAGCAAGCTTTTGTAAAAGATGGGAACAAAACTGTTGCTGATATATTAAAAGATATTGATGCAAATGCTAAAATAAATAATTTTTACAGAGTTTCAATTGGTTAATATGCAACCTGTTTATAAAAGAGTATTTCTAAAGCTAAGTGGCGAATCTCTTATGGGTGAGCTTGAGTTTGGAATTGATCCACATACTTTAAAAATCTTTGCTCAAGAAATTGCTGAGGTATATCATCTTGGTGTTCAAATTGGTATTGTTATTGGTGGTGGAAATATTTTTAGGGGTATTCAAGCTGCTGCTCACGGTATTCATAAAGTTAGTGGCGACCAAATGGGTATGCTCGCTACTGTGATTAATTGTATTGCATTTCAAAATGCACTTGAAGCTATTGGAATTCCAACTAGATTGCAATCTGCAATCAAAATGGAGCAAATTGCTGAAACTGTAATCAGACGTAGAGCAATTCGTCATTTGGAAAAAAATAGAGTAGTTCTTTTTGGTGCTGGTACTGGCAATCCTTATTTTACTACTGATACTGCTGCTGTATTGCGAGCAATTGAAGTAGAAGCTGAAATTGTAATCAAAGGTACAAGAGTAGATGGAGTTTATGATAGTGACCCTGAAAAAAATCCAAATGCTAAAAAGTTTGATAAAATATCATATAGAGATGTGCTTGACAAAGATTTGAGAGTGATGGATCATACTGCTATTACTTTATGTCAAGAAAATAATTTACCAATCAAAGTTATAGATTTTAATGAAAAAGGAAATTTCAAACGCTTAATTATGGGCGAAAATATTGGTTCCTTAGTTTGCTAAAATAATTAATTAAATGAGAATAAAATGAGTGTACAAGATATATTAAATGATACTAAAGAACACATGATAAAAACTGTGGAGCATACAAGTAGCTTATTTGCAAAAGTAAGAACTGGCAGAGCTTCCGTTTCTTTAGTTGATGGTGTAACAGTAGAAGTGTATGGTAGCCACATGCCACTTAATCAAGTAGCAAATGTGTCTGCACCTGATGCTCGAACAATCATTATCCAACCTTGGGATC
>JAYTXK010000549.1:0-1890 GCA_043743005.1 Ignavibacteriota bacterium | reverse complement strand
TAGCCTAAAAGTAAATGCAATTCTTTATAGACTTGGCAGTCCCACTACTTTAGATAAAATTACAGTCATCAATAAAGAAACTGGAGTATCATTTGAGACTAATGGAAATTTTATTTCAAAAAACAAACTTCCAAAAACTCCAGAAAGAAAAGATCTAACATTTTATGCTATGTTTAACAAAATTGATGATCGTAATTATATTATTAAGTTTCCAAATACAAAATCAAAAGTAAATATTCAAATATTTGATTATAAAGGTAGTGAGATTTTAATTGAAGCAGTTACTTCTGAGTTAGCATTTAAATTCCCTTGTGAAGGTATTTATTATTTAATAGCTGATAATGGAAAAGAAATTTTAAAAAGATCAATAAATACATTCGATACAGATTTAAGCACTCTTACCAATTCATTCCCTTTAATAGTCAACCCAAACTCAATTTGTACTTTTATTGCCTATAAAAAGTTTTTCAAGCCAGACACCTTAGCTGATATAGATATTAGCACAACTGATACACTAAATTTCGCTATTAAAGACACTTCCAAATATAATTTTAGAGGTGGAACTTTGGAGATAAAAGGATTGAGTGTTAAAATAATAAATAAATATTCTTCACGAAAAACTCCAATTAGTGAATGGACTACAAATGTTGATACTTCATTTGATAAAATCAATATTTCTTGCAAATTTGCAAATACTGGTACAGTTTGTACTCATAAAGATAATACTAATAACGAAATAAATTTTTGTTACTCCGAATCTTTTAAAAGAGACAAAGATATTACTTCTTTAGATATGTATATATCAAAAATGAATATAATACAAAGTAAGATTACTTCAATTCAAATTACAATAAAAGAAACAACTTATTTGAATTATTCAGGTAGTATGATTGGATACAATAATACTATTATTTTTATAAATAATTTATCTTTTGACCTTAACGATAAAATAGATACATCTTTTTATTTATTAAATCAGATTGGATTCAAATCAGATTCTGACGCAGGTGGTAGTCAATATTATCATACTTCAAGCAACAGTGAAAATATTCAAAGTAATGATACTGCAATTGTTACACTTATTCTAAATCTTTAAAATAATTTTTAAATAATTTCGTAAATTATTTAAATAAACAAAACGGGCTAAATATGACACAAGAAAATATTACAATCCCCCATAATACTCTTTATGAAATGTTGAAATTTCAACCAGAATCGGTTTTAATTGATTTATTTGATAATTTATTTGTTAGCTATGATATGCGTGAACTTTCGGATGAAGAACGAGTTGAAATAGAAATTGCAAAAAAAGAATTGTTAAATAATGAAACAATTCAATGGATAAAATAAATATACAATTCACTAAAAATAGTTATCAAGATTACCTTAAACTTCCATTACAATATAAAAAATTAGTAGATAAAGTATTAAGTAATTTTGAAAATGGATTACCAATTGATATTAAACCTATTAAAGGGGAAGTGAATACTTTTAGAATAAGGGTTGGTAAATATAGAATATTATTAATTAAATTGTTACCAAATATTCTAATTGTTAAAATAAAGAAAAGAGATGATATATATAAATAGATTTTTACGATTTATCGTAAATAATGAAAAATAAACTCAGGTTTTAAGGTTAATTTGAGTAAATTGTTGTATATTTTAATTTTCCTATGTAACATTTTAGCCTTTTTGTTGTTATTATGTTTTTAGACTATTGGAATACTAAAATGAAAATAAAAATTATCATATTATTACTAATATTAGTTAATTTATCTTATTCAAAAGATAGCCTAAAAGTAAATGCAATTCTTTATAGACTTGGCAGTCCCACTACTTTAGATAAAATTACAGTCATCAATAAAGAAACTGGAGTATCATTTGAGAC
>JAYTXK010000548.1:0-5061 GCA_043743005.1 Ignavibacteriota bacterium | reverse complement strand
TAGTTTACATATAATTTTTTTGTTTTGTTTGTTGCTCTAAACTTAAAACTGGTAATTTTATTCTCAGCAAGAAACAATAAAGACACATCCATTGGGGATGCGTTCTTTGTTGTCTGCTGAGGGGTATACCAGTACCTAAGTTTAGGACAATTTATAGGGCGTATCCCTTTTTACATTAATAATCAATATTTTAATAATTTTAAGAGGTTTTTATGAAGAAGTTTTTTGTTTTTATGTTCATTGTAATGAGCTTGAGTATACTCAAAGCACAAGTAACTCAAGACCCAAATGATGAAATTATTTGGGAGGTGAAAATACCAGGTGATCAAGCATTTCAACCTTTTTTCCATCCAAATGGGAAGTATGTGTTTTGTTCGAATGATAAGGTTATCTTCATGTATAGTATCGAAACTGCTTCAATTGTAAGACAGTTTTCTAAAGGTGGTAGTGTTATGGCACTTTCAAAAGATGGTTCAATGCTTGCTGTTGTATCTGATATATATAATCCTTTGAAATTGATGTTAGGAGTGATAAGGATATATGATACAGAAACTGGAAAAGAAATAAGTACTTTTATTGATTCAACTTCAGTTTATGCACCTAAGTATTACAGTTCAGTATCTTTTTCTCCTGATGGGACGAAAATAGTAGCTACTGGTAGATATTACGATGTGGATAATGGGTTTAGCATGGTTCGATTAATAGATATCAAAACTAATTTATATAATGATATTGGTCAAAGCATTTATCAAACAAGTAGTCCAAATTTCCCAAAAAGTAAATACATTAATTATCAAAATGTAATATTTTCGAATGATGGAAATAGTATTTATGCAAGTTCAACTAATGTTTGTCAAGTTAAAAAATTTGATTCATTGGGTTTCAAAAGAAGAACTGTAGTACTTGATCAGGGATTTATTAATGATAGTGAAAGTTACAGGCTTAGCCAAACAAAGTCTGGAAAATATTTAGTAATTGGACTTACAAGTTTTTGGGGAATTTATGATTTGGAAATAAATAAATTTGTATCAAATCCGAATTTTTCAATAATTCCTAGTAATGCACAATTTAACAAATTTGATACTAAGAGTATTGCTTTGAATTCAAAATTAGCTATTTATAATTTTTCAAATCCAAAAGATAAATATGTATATAATTTTCATAATACTAATAATTTTAATGTATCTGAAGATGAAAGATTTATAATTACAACAGCAAGTGTTGACACACTAAGACTTGTAAAGGCAAAATAGGATGCTACAACAGGCATTGAGGATACTCCACAAATTAAAAATTTTAATATTCTTAGTATTTCACCTAATCCTGCAATTAATTTTATAAATATAAATCTTATTTCTAATTTTACAAATATTGCAAAAATTGAAGTATTAGAGATTACAGGACAAGTAGTATTTCAGCAAGACAAAAATATTATAACTGGAATAAACAATTTAAATTTACCACTTAATAATATATCAAATGGTACTTACTTACTTAGACTAACAGTAAATAACAGTTCAAAACAAATGAATTTTATCATTAAAAAGTAAGGAAATGCAATGAAAATTAAAATAATAATCATCTTAATATTTATAACATTGAATTTAATTTCACAAAACCAGTATGCAAGTCCATTTAATTTTAAATGGGGAAGTTCTTCAAGCCCAAGGGTCTTAAATATTGATTCATTTTCTGTGAATAAATTTATGCTTGGCTTCCAGTGGTCAGGAACCGCCAAACTTATGAATGCTTTTATTTTCACAAATTCTTAAATAAGTATTAATAGATTTAATTCTTTTTTTGTAATTTGTAGATAATAATTATAATAAAAAAAATAAACAATAAAGTCGGAATTAGTTTATAGACATTTTGAAGTAGTTTACATATAGTTTTTTTGTTTGTTACTCTAAGTTCAAAACTGGTAATTTTATACACAGTAAGAAACAGCGAAGGCACATCTTTAGGGATGCGTTCTTTGTTGTCTACTGTGTAGGTATACCAGTACCTGAGCTTAGGGCAATTTATAGGGCGTGTCCCTTTTTACGTTGATATTTACATTTTTAAATTTTTAAGAGGTTTTTATGAAGAAGTTCTTTGTTTTTATATTAATTGTATTGAGCTTTAGTATGCTCAAAGCTCAAGTAACTCAAGACCCAAATGACGAGATTATTTGGCAATTAAAACCACCCGGAGATATATGGCAGGTCGCTTTTCACCCAAATAATAAATATGTTTTTTCGTTTAACGATGGAGTAATACAAATGTATGATGTCGAAACAGCAACTTTAGTTAGAGAGTTTGGAAGAGGAGTGTTAATAGATCCTTTAGGGTTTAATCTTTCAAAAGATAACTCTATGCTTGCAGTAAGATCTGCTTATTATTATCCATTGAAAACTAATATTGGAAAAATTACTATTTTTGATATAGAAACTGGAAAAGAGATAAATTCATTTATTGACTCTACTTCATCTGATCCACCTAAATATTACAATTCAGTTTCTTTTTCTCCAGATGGGACTAAAATTGTTACTACTGGTAGAAATTTTAATGATGATAATAATGCAGTAAGCATGGTACGAATTATTGATATTAAAACTAATTCATATAATGATATTGGTTTTACAATTTATGACAAAGCAGATCCAAATTTCCCAAAAAGTAAATACATAAATTATACTAATGCAATATTTTCTCCAGATGGTAAAAGTATTTACGCAATTTCTTCAAATGTTTGTCAAGTAAAAAAATTTGATTCATTGGGTTTCAAAAGAAGAACTGTAATTCTTGATAAAGGTTATGTACCTTCAAGCATTGATTTTGGAGGGTCTATGTATTTATCAAAATCAAACAAATACTTATTAATTAATGCAATCACTTCTTTAAATATTTTGGATTTAGAAACAAACCAATTTAGAAATGATTTAATAAAAAAACATGGACTTTTAGGAAATAATAATTCAGATGAAAAAGGAATTTATGTTGGAAATAATTTAGGAACTTTTGATATTGTGGGAAATAATGAAATTTACACATATAAGTTTGGAAAAGCTGCTGGAGCTAATTTGTCTAAAAACGATAGTTTAATTGTTACTTTAAGTAATTATGATACTCTTAGGCTTATAAAAGCAAAATGGAACGCAACAACAGACGTTGAAGATACACCACAAATTAAAAATTTTAATATTCTAAGTATTTCACCTAATCCAGCAATTAATTTTATAAATATTAATCTTATTTCTAATTTCTCAAACATTGTAAAAATTGAAGTATTGGAGATTACAGGACAAGAAGTACTTAAGCAAGAAAGAAATATTACTATTGGAATAAACAATATAAATTTACCACTTAATAATATTTCAAATGGTACTTACTTATTAAGACTAACATTAAATAACAGTTCAAAACAAATGAATTTTATCATTAAAAAGTAAGGAAATGCAATGAAAATTAAAATAATAATCATCTTAATATTTATAACATTGAATATATTTTCACAAGATAAATATGCAAGTCCTTATGCAATAAAGTGGGGAAGTTCTTCAACTCCAAGAGTTTTAAATATTGATTCTTTTTCAGTAAATAAATTTATGCTTGGCTTCCAGTGGTCAGGAACCGCCAAACTTATGAATGCTTTAAAAATGAATTCGTATTCTGGAAATGTAGGTCATTTATTAGATTCCACATCAGATGAAGAAGTAGATTTGGTTCACGAGCCAATCTGGTTTTCAAGACATGTATATACTTATGATGAATTTGGGCAACCACATTGGCGTTTTGAAGGATTAAGCTTAGGTTTACTTAGTTTTCTTGAATACGACCCAAGAATAAAAATCACAGATGAATCAGCTTATAATCCTATTCCAAATGATCCCAAAAATTCAGTTTTTGGATTTAAATATAATATAGCAAATTTGGCTGATACTGCAGATAATAGATTAATTCTTAGAAAAAATGCTTCTTATTCTAATCAAGTAGTAATGAAAAATATTTTCCCAAGTAATCAATTTATTAGCTATGTACCAGCTGAAGATGACAAAAGTGCTGGTACAAATATTAATGAACAATGGAATTTGACAATTAATTTAAAAAGAAATAATATTGCTTTAGATAATTTAAAAAATGATTCTGTCGTTTTAGAATTTAAATTACCTTATACTTATAAAAAACATCATTATACAGGTTCTCATTTAGATTCAACTACTTTTCATCATGATTTTATTTATTTTGATACATTAGCAAGTACAACATCCAATACAAATGATATTGATAGTATGAAATATATTGAAAATAGAGGAAACTTTCTGAAAAAAAATAGAATAGTTACTGATTCAACAAATGTATTTAAAATAACTAAAAATATGCTTCCAACAGATCCTAACCATCAAGATATAACAATATCTGCCCATTTTAAAACTATGTATAAACTTGATACAGTACCAATAGATAGTTGGCAAACTCCAATAATAAGTTCTAAATTCAAGTTCCAAAATAGAAATTTTAAGGATGGCTTTATAGCACATTATAATTACAAAAAATACAATGACACAAATATTTATATAGGGAACTTAGCTCCCACCGAACTCATAGACAGTATAGATATAGAGGTAAAATATTTGGGGAACTGTGATGTAGCAATTAATTATATTCGCATTGAGACTAATAAGTCCCAGCGTGCTTTACGTGGTTTTTATGATTTGAATGATAAAGATATTATTCAAAAATGCTTAGATACATTAAATAGTTATGTTGTAAATGGTAAAAAGAAATATAGAAGCATAAGATTTTTAAGTAGAGAATATGAAAGTGGCAACCCACTTTTTTGGGGTCAGCTAAGATATTTGAATAAAGTAACCAATGGTATGACTACAACACGCAGTGCTCAATATCTTCCTAGGCAGTTTGAATATTATACAGGAGTGCCAAACCCATATTATGCAATGAAATTGAACGAATATGAATTTTTGATGCCAGTTCCCTTTTTCAGATATACTAGGCAAGGCAATCCTAACTATTATGGTTTGAAAAGTGGCTTCAAAGCTTGGGATACAAGTGGTGTTTTTG
>JAYTXK010000547.1:0-1770 GCA_043743005.1 Ignavibacteriota bacterium | reverse complement strand
TTTTATAGTTAGTTAATTGTTTGTTTTTACTTCCCTACTGTTAAGTCGGGGATAGGTGCATAACTTTTTACTTACTTTAGTGTTAAATTCAAATATTTCCTTTTCACAAGGCTTCGAGCTTTGGGCATTAATGAATTAGTTATTATATGTTGCAAACTGATATTATGATGATTTTTAAAATATTTTAAGTTATAATAAATCATTTAATCAAAAAGAATAATAAATGAATTTTAATTTTAAGAAAAGATATAAAAATAATTTAGATTTAAACAATAAATACATTATATTATAGAATGAACAAACTTATTCTAGGTGATAATCTCAAAATAATGAGAAAATAAAATATAAATATTTAACTTCATAACAAGCAATAAATTCTCGTTATACACGCCAATACTACATATTCGTGTGTTTTGTTGTTAAATTTCAACCTTTCTCATTAAAAAAAAAGTGATTATCACTGCAAAACACTGCAAAAATATTGGTAAGTCGTTGAAAAATAACAAAGTAAATTTGCAGTAGATTATATTTCAAAATCCATTTAATAATCAATACTATTTTAATTTATATTCGTCAATATAATTATGAAAAACACTTTAATTATTGATGGTGATTGTGGGATTTGCACACACTTTGGCAATTATCTTAAAACTTTTGATATTAGAAATAATTTTGATTTAATTACTCTTAGCCAAGTTCAAAATAATATTGAAATAAATCAAAAGGCTATTTCTTTAGATAATATTAATTTTGTTAGTGAAAAGGGTAATTATTATACTCAAGTTCGAGCTGTAAGTGAAGCTATGAAGCTAAGTTCAGGAATTTTTAAACTTTTTGGAATATTTGGTTCAAACCCTTTTATTTCATTTATTTTTAAACCAATTTATATATTAGTTCGCAATAATAGAACTCAAATTTCAAAAATATTAGGCTATAAAGCTTGCGAAATTCGGTATAATCTTAAAAAATAGCAGTTCTCCACACAGACAAAATTGCTTATTATCATTAATATTCCTAAATTTGTATTTAAAATTTATTTAATCCTTTAACTTATTTTATAATAAAAAAAATATGAGTAACATTCATCATTACGATCAATTCGTAAATAGACACATAGGTCCCTCAGATGAGCAAATCAATCAAATGCTCAAAGTAATGAAATATAGTAGTTTAGACGAATTAATTGACAATACTATTCCGGCAAAAATTAGACTTACAAAACCAATGAATGTAGGTGAAGCAGTATCAGAATTTGACTTTTTAAAATCTATTAAAGCAACAACAAGTAAAAACAAAGTTTTGAAATCTTTTATAGGTTTGGGATATAATACAACAATTACTCCAGCTGTGATTTTGCGAAATGTATTGGAAAATCCAGGTTGGTACACACAATATACACCATATCAAGCTGAAATATCTCAAGGAAGACTTGAAGCATTAATAAATTTCCAAACAATGGTTATAGACTTAACTGGAATGGAAATTGCAAATGCTTCTTTATTAGATGAAGGAACTGCTGCTGCCGAAGCTATGCACTTATTTCATTCAATGAGAAAACCAAATCAAAATACAATTTTAGTAGGTGAAAAATGTTTACCTCAAACTATCGATTTAATTAAAACTCGTGCTACACCACTTGGAATTAACATAATTGTTAGCTGCTCAAATCACTTTGAATTAAATGAAAATGTACTGGGTGTTATAGTTCAATATCCAAATAGAGATGGTAAAGTAAATGATTATGCAGATTTATTTAAAAGATGTGCTGAA
>JAYTXK010000546.1:0-3791 GCA_043743005.1 Ignavibacteriota bacterium | reverse complement strand
GAAAAAGTTCATAATGCTTGGCTTAGAACTTTGGAAGATGGTGTTCATACTTATGATATTTTCAAAGAAGGAGTGAGTACTAGAAAAGTAAGTACTTCAGAATTTACTGATGCAGTGATTGAAAGATTAGGTGAAAAACCAGAAAAATTGAAAGAAATTCATTATAGTGCAAGTGATAAAAGAGAAATCAAAGAACAAATTTATGTTAGAAAAGTATATAACAAAGAACTAATTGGGGTGGATGTTTTTGTAGATTGGAAAGAAGATAATAATACATTAGGTAAAAAAATCGAAGCATTTTTATTGAATGATTATAAGTTATCTATGCTTTCTAATCGTGGTGTAAAAGTATATCCAAATGTAGTAGTTAAATCAATGACAACTGACCATTGGAGATGCAGGATTTATCCAATTGAAGGAAATGAATTTAATCATAAATCTATTGTTGATTTATTAAATAGATTCCAATCAAATGGCTTAGATTTTATAAAAACAGAAAATTTATGTAAGTTTGATGGAGAAAGAGCTTATACCTTAGCTCAAGGTGAATAAAATCATCTTATTTAAAATTAAGCCCTTTCTTAGAAATTTGAAAGGGTTTTTTGTTTTTGTGTTACTTCTCAGGTTCGATTGAACCTCAAATGATGAACCAAGTATTTTGTCTAGTAATTTATTACCTATTTCGACCTTTTACTCGGACTAATGAAAACCTAATTTACAAATATGCTTTGTAATTAAATCTTATACTTCTTCCTGGCTCTGGGAAAATAGATTTTATTCTTGACAAGTGATTACGGTATATTGAATTAAATAAGTTATCAATTGATAATGAAAATGTACTAACCGAATTAAATATATTAGTTTGATATTGTGAATAAAATGCTTGAATAAAATAGCCTTCTGTTGCTTGTTCAAATTGGTCTAATCTCATTTGTTTTGAAGCAATTTCAGATTTTAACCCAAAAATAAAATCATCTGATTTATATTTAATATCTATCAATGCTTTTAATGGTGGCATCATTGGTAGAGGCATATTATCTGAAGTGTTTTGACCATAATTATAACTTAGTGAAGTGAAAATTGAATAGTTATTATTTAATTTCAAATTAGCTTTTGCCTCTATTCCAGTTATAAATGCTTTAATACCATTTGTTATAAATTCAGGAAGTATTGTTGCAACATTAATTTTACCTGAATTGCGTGGAGTAATAAAATAATCCATATCATAATAAAATAAAGATGTGCCTAAATCAAGTAAATCCGAATTATAACTTGAAAATATTTCATATCCAAATCCAGTTTCGGATTTCAATTCAGGATTTCCTAATTCATAAGAATATGCTGCAAGATGTGGACCTTCTGAAAATAGCTCTTCTGCAGTAGGTGGTCTTGAAGTGCGAGATAGATTTACTCCCAAAAATAAATCACTACTTAATTTTAACAAACTTGAAAAAGCAAGTGATAGCTGATTAAATGTTCTTTCTCTTATATTTCCTATTTTTGAAGTTTTGATTGTAGCCGGAGAAATATTATCATAATTTGCTCTTGCACCAATTTGAATTTCTAAATTGTCATAGCTAGTTTCTTGGGTAGAATACAAAGCAAAGTTTTGCGATTGTGTAGCTGGTGTAAAGACAAATCCACCATATCTCAAATCACGATTACTAAATGAAGCTCCAATAGTTCCATTTTTAAAAATATTATTTTCATGTTGGATAAAATCAATATTTCCTGCATAATTCATTATATTAAACTGAGCTCCAATAGATTGCTGACCATTAGATAGCTTTTCATATTCTGTATGAAAATAGTAATTTCGAGATAAAATTATATTAATATCATCGATTACTTCTCCATGAGGATGTAAAATTGATTTAAATACAAGACTATTTTTTTCTTGCGAGATATTCACTCCGTATGGATGTGAGCCAATAAATCCACCGGGTATTCCATAATCAGAAGTCATTGATGAAAAAGAAATCCCATTTATTGAATTTGGTAAAACATAGCTTGTTCCTAAATTAAAATGCAAATTATTTAATGAAGTATTTTTCAAAGTGGAATCTGGTGAATTAATATCATTGGCTTTTTTATAGCTTATTCCAGCTTTTGTAATTAAATTGCTATCAATTGGAATTTCAATTCCAGAAGCAATTGCATTCCCTGTATTGGCAGATTCATAGCCATAGCCTAAGTATCCATTTGTTTTAGAAATAAATTTATTTGGAATATCATTTCTAACTATATTAATTACTCCACCAATTGTTGTTGGTGAATTTAAAAGTACTTTCGGACCTCTTATAATTTCAATCTCCTCTGCTGAAAAAACATCACTCGAAACTGCATGATCGGGAGATGATGCTGACATATCTACAAGTGGAGAGCCATCTTCGTTTATTTGGATTCTATTGCCTCCAAGTCCTCTGATTACTGGTCGGGCTGGTGCAGGTCCCATAGAACGAACAGATATACCTGATTCATTTTTCAATGTTGAAGCTAAAGTTTGACTAAGCTCTAATTGTAGCTTTTTCCCTTCTAATCTATGCTCGTGTTCATTTATTTCTGTTAGCTTAGATTCTAATTTATCTTTAGATACTATTATAGCAGCACTTTGCTTGCCAGTAGTACTCATTTTTACATTAACTTGTTTTATATCTTTATCAATAATTTCTATAATTTTAGTTTCTTCCAAATAACCAAATCTTTTAAATAAAAGCCTATATTTTCCAATTGGTAATTTACTAAATTTATAAAACCCAATATCATTTGATATAGTATTTATTGAAAACATACTGTCATTTAAATGATTTAGCTCAATCAATACTTTTTCTATTCCACCTTGCTCATCATTATCTAATACAGTTCCACTAATCTCATAATTTCTAGAATATATAAGATTAGTGAATAGTAAAAAAAACAATATGAATAATAATTTTTTCATATATGTATATTAATTAACTACTATTGGAAATTTAGGAGATGTAAAGTCCTCATGTCCATGGTGATCTAATCTAATTGTGATTTGAGAGCTACCTTTTTTCAGCCCAATTGCCGAAAAAGTAAAAGGCATAATTTTACTAATATCAGTAATTATTGGGCTTGTTACTAATGTTTGAACTAAAGTAGTATCTTCAATTATTACATTAAGCCCATTGCCAACCTCATAAGTTGATAATTCTTTGCCTAATGAATCTAAAAATCTTACTTCATATATACTCAAATTATTGCTTAATTGAACAATAAATGATTTTGCAATATTAGTATCTATATTCAAATTATACATTTTGAAAATAATTTTATTATCTTGATATAAATTAAATCCTGAAGCCTCAGCATGTTCTTCTTGTGATACAGGTGTACTTTCTTTGCAAGAAAGTACAATTATAGAAATGACTAATAAATAAAATAATAGTTTAGAAATTCTAAACATTTTACACCTTTGTTTTTGATTTTATAAATAAATGGAAAGGAAATTACAATTTATAAAGCGGGGGGTGCTTTATTTGAAATTGTAAGTAAAGAGTAAGATTCTTTTTTATCTAGAATAAAAGGAGCTATCTCATTTTCACTTGCAATTGAGAAATCAATTGTAATGTTATTAAGGTGTAAATTATTATTTAATTTAAGATTTGTACATACTTTACAATCATTTTCATCATTAGTATTATGATTTGAGTCATTAGTATGAGCTATTTGAATTGTTGTCTTGCAATGAGTAATATTATGAATGACAAAACTAAAATTTGCAATTAAAAATAAAGCAAAAATAATTTTGCTTAATATTTTCATAT
>JAYTXK010000545.1:0-1936 GCA_043743005.1 Ignavibacteriota bacterium | reverse complement strand
CTCCCAACTCTTTTTTTGATTATTCCAAACGTATATATCAATATCCCCTAACTCATTTTTTATTCCATCTTTTAAGTTTTTTGACATATTATTATTTGATTCAAATTTAGCAAAAATATCACTTACTTCATCACCCATATATCCAATTGCATTATAAATAAAATAGGTAGTCATCAATGTTTGCCTAAAATTGACAAGCAAACCCAAATCATTACTTTGTTTTACATTCTCAAAAGTCAAATAAATTTCTTCTTTGTTTTTCAAGTTTTCTGAATTAGCTTTGCTAAAATACTCGCTTCTATCATCAGAATAAATTTGATTTGTAATATTTGTATTTTCAACTTGTGCTAAATAAGCCTTATATAAATTTTCACATAAATAAAAGTTATTTTTGGGAGATTGATATACTCTTTCATTTCCATTTCTTGGATAAGCCAATAACTTAACATCATTTACACAATGAGTTTCCAGAGCTTCATTTTTCATTGTAATAGAAAATATTCGATTATCAATCTTTTCATTATTTAATGCATCAATATCAGTATATTCCATAGATGGACTAATAGCATTTGAAAAACCTTCAGCATTTGAAAAGTGGAAATTATCTTTCTCATTTATGTAAAATGTTGGGCAGGAGCCAAAGCAGTATTTAGGATGTGAAATACAAATAGCAACCAATGCAACATCAATACCAATTAATATTCCTAAACCTGCAAGTTTTTCTGACTCAGCATTCTTAATTTTACTATTTGTTTCAAAAATAGAAATACTATCAAAAGGGATAGTAATTGCTCCCTCAAAACTCATATTCCTATTAAAATCAAATCTTTGTCCTGTACCAGATAATTTGTTTGTAATAGTATCAGCTATCCAAGTATCTCTTAATATACAAACATCACCATTTTTTAAGTGTGCTTTAAGGTATAATTTAGTACTTAAATTCTTAGTCTTATGCAATAAGGTATTCGCATCTTTATATACATAACGAAAGTAATAATTCGATACACAAGCTTGAATAGCTATTAATGCTAAAATACATACAATTGCAATTTTGATTTTATTCTTAGTCATTATAAAGTTAGTAAATTAATATTTATATTGAGTTATTCAAAATTAAACAATTTATTACAAATTTACAAATTAAAATCAGAGAAAAAAATAAAATCTAACTCATTTGGCTTGCATTCATTATTTGTTTTGCAAAGAAAGCTCCAAATAAAATCATTGCTACTAAAACTAAAAAAATTACAATTAAAGAAACAATTACTATTATTTTCATTGAACTATAATATTTCATTTGCTTTTCAATTGCTTGTTCTATATTTTCTAAATTACCTGACTGTAAATACGCTTCAAAGTCATCAATAGAATCTTTAAGTCTCAATCCAGCAATTAATTGAGGTATTCCAACTATTGCTCCAAAAATACTTAAGCAAGCAAGTCCACCCGAAATAATTGTGTACCAAGCCCAAAATTTCATATCTTTACATAATTTAGTTAAGTTAGAATTGAAATTTGGTGAAAATGTATCATTTAGTCTCATAAATACTCCTTGAAATTAAGTTAGTTCAAATTTTTAATCAATTTTTTAGCTTCTAATTCTCTAATTGCATCTCTGGCTATCCACTTTGCTGATTTGGAATTTGGGTGAGTTCCTATCATTTGATATGCTGTTTCCAATGCATAAGGCATTAAAAAAGCAGAACGTTTCCCAATTGTTCTCAAAGCCCAATTCACTGCTTTTCGAACAAAGTTTCTTTCATCAGTTGAAAATTCAATTAATAATGGCAAGTAATGTAGGAATATTTCATCACTATCTTTTTTCCTATGAACTCCGTTCATTGCAAGCAAAGCAAATGCAGCTCTTCTTATAAACTCATCTTCATTTTCAACCCATTCATCAATCTTTTTCCAAGCATAGTCAGTTTTACTCAAT
>JAYTXK010000544.1:0-2593 GCA_043743005.1 Ignavibacteriota bacterium | reverse complement strand
GTTTATATCATAAACTTTAATAAGTTTGTTTAATTTTAAAAATCAATATTTAAAAGATGTTGAAAATCAAACAAAATATTGAATTTCAAATTATTATATTAAAGAAAGTAAATAAATAAATGGAAGCAAATTGAAAAATATTAATATCTATATTGTGTTTATTACAATAATACTAATTGGTTGCAGTAATGTGGGTTTACCCACAATTACTGATAATACAAATTCAATTTGGCAATTAGCAAAAGGCAATTATTGGAAAATGGCAAATATTTCTCATATTTCAAATAAGAGAGATACAACAGCTATGTATTGTCTTAGAGATACCTTGTTTGAAGGTGCATCTTGGTGGGTAATGTCTCCCGATGGTATATCAAATTCGGTTGATGGAGTTACTGCATTGTACAAAAACAAAGAAGATGGTTTACATGTAACTTTATTTGCTGGCACTTTGAAAGTTGAATCCTTGTGGTTTAAATACCCTACAAAAATTGGAGATGAATATAATGTATCTTTTGATTATAAAGATACTACAAAATATTTAGTAGAAAGTATTGATACTGTTATCAATATTGGTAATAAACAATATAAAAATGTGATTAAATACACCAACATAAGAATATCTGGTAAATACCCTTATGTTTCAACAGATTACAATTACTATTACTTATGTCCTGGTATTGGTATGATTAAAACTGAAATATACTCTCAACTTTTAGGATATGACAAAAAATTTTATCTGGAAAGTGAATTGTATGATTACAAATTAAATTAAAATATTATCTAATTAATATTTAGTAGAAAAATAGATTTGTAATTATTTTCTCTTTCACTTTTGAAAACAAGTGTAAAAGTAATTAATAAATAATAAATCTAAATACTTAACTTGCATTTTTACTATAAATATTAAATAGAAATGGTTAATTTTGAAGACTTGAATTTTAAGAGAATAGCTGTACATACAATCTTGAAGAAAGATCCTGATGAAGAGTTTGCAAATGTATTACTAAATATGAATTTAGTTGTAATTGATGAAGCTGCTTCCGATATTATAAAACGCCGACTTAATGATGCAGCTCATAAAACTGCAAAAGCATTTGAACTTTATATTTATGATACCTTAGAAAGTGGTTTTTTCGGATATAGTAGAGAATTTCCAACTCTTGGTGATGGTGAGTTTATTCGTTCGAGTGGCAAAATAGCACAACTACTTGCCAATGCTACTAAGTCATCTGCAATTTCTGGTGGGTATCTAATAATCATTGATAGCTACACTAGCTCAGGACATCAAGTCGCAATTGTTATCAAAGCAGAGCTTCACGAAGCATTTGTTTTAAATGGTAATAGCTTAAATGTACTTAGAAATATTTTTTTAAGCCCAACTCAGAGATTTTTGAAATTTGGAGTAATCTTTGAAAGAAGAGAAGACCAAATGGAAGATAAATTTAATGAAATGGGCTATCCGAATGACCAATTTGGCTCACTTCTTTATGACGATCAATTTAGAACAGATTCAATTGCTGCAGAATATTTTTTTAAAGATTTCCTTGGTTTTAGTACAGAATTTAATCCGAAAATTCAAACAAAAAGATTTTATGAAGCTACACAAAAATATATAGCAAATAGCTTTGAAACAAACGATAAAAAAATTGACTTAGCCAATGCACTTAATTCATCTATGAAAAATACTGATGAAATGGAATTTTCTCCAAAAGAATTTGCAATGTCATATTTTACAAATGAAGAAATGATTGAAAATTATGCAAATGAAATTGCTATTCATCTTCCTGAAAATATTGAGAAAGATCTTACATTAATTGCACGAAGACTAAATAGTAAGAAACTTAGCTTTCCAAACCATATTGTATTAAGTGGTCCAGAGGGTGCATTTGAAGATAATGTATTGATTATTAAAGATAATGAAGAATTGAAAAATCTAAACGTTTTGCAAGATACATATACTTTAGTAAAAGTAAAAGGTAAACCATTTAGAGTATAATCTGTTTTTATTATTGCTTTTAAATTTAAAATATAAGGATTAATATTATGTTTAAAATAATTGTATTTTTTTTGATTTTTACGTTTTCTCAAAGTGTATTTTCTCAAATTGCCAAAAATGATTCTATTCCAGATATAAGCAATATGAAGATATATTATTTAGTTTTACTTAAAGCAGGTCCAAATAGAAACCAAGATTCAGCTGAAGCAAATCGCATTCAAAAAGCTCATATTGCAAACATAAATAAACTTTATAATGAAAAAGTATTAGATATGGCTGGACCAATTGCAACAAAAAAAGACATAATTGGAATATTTATTTTTAATTGTAAAAATGAAGATGAACTTTTGGGTTACTTAAAAAGCGATATGGCAATTAAATCAGGTAGATTGATTTATGAAATTTACCCTTGGTATACTAAACAAGGGGCTTGTTTGAGGTAATTATTTTCTGTTCCAAATGTTTAGAACAATCAGTGAATTAGAAAATTGTTTGTAAATTATTATTTAACTATATGAGATTTAATTAATTGAAAAAAATATTCTTAATATTAATGTTATCACTTTTTACTTCAACTTTAAACGCTAAAGTATTGAT
>JAYTXK010000543.1:0-2162 GCA_043743005.1 Ignavibacteriota bacterium | reverse complement strand
TTATTTAACATCATATTTGATTTCATTTCTAAAACATTATTTGATAAATTAATTAATAATTCCAATTGATTATTCATTTCATTATTAACATCTGTTGTCATTTCTCTAAAAAGCAATGGTATATTTCCATCGGTTTTATAATTCATAGTTTCATAATTTATACCATTATAATTAAATGGGAAAATATTATAATAATAATTTGAATCTAAAATTAAATCATTTACAACATAATTAGTAACATCAGCATTGTAAATTACATCTAAAACTTTTGTTGAATTAAAAACACCATCTTTAGTATATCCCTTTCCATCTTTAGGAATAAAACTTGGTGCTTTATTAATTGACTGGGTAATTAAAAAACCATCACAATCTTGAATTGATCTCGGAGTTGAAAAATTCATATTTAATTGTTTATCAGCAGTTTTGCTTATTCTATATTCTGAAGGGTATGATTTTGGTTCTTCAGATAAAGACCAAAAAGAATATTCATTTCCATAACCATAAATATTATTATAAATGGAATATGCTCTTATATAGTAAAATGTTTCAGAATTAATTGGTTTTACCTCACTAACAAAAGTACCACTTCCAGTACCATCTTTAGAAATCCCAGCATAAGTAGAAAGAGATGGATTTGGAAACAAGCTCCATATCACTCCTTTTTGAGATACTTCAAAAGACCCACCTGAAGAAATATTTCCTCCACTAATAGCAATTTTCGAGTCAATGTTTGTAATTATATTTGTTGTTACTTCAGGTCCTCCATAAGTTTTAAAAGATATTTCATTTCCGTAAGATATTCCAGCTTCATTGATAGCAAAAGCTTTAAGATAGTATGTTGAGTCAGGGAAAAAACCCGAAATTGTTGTAGAATAACTACCTAACCCTGATGAATTTGCATAAATTAACCCAATCCTATTTGCAAAACTTGGGTTAGGTTTCGTATTATAAACAACTCCCCTTTTTGTTACTGAAGAGCCTCCATCTGAAAGAACATTTCCACCAGTCAAAAAGGTATAGTCATTTATAGTAATAACTTCAGAAGTTGTTACTTTTGCAAAGTCTGGTGAAGTAAATGTAGATTGATTACCATAATTAGTAATAATTTCATTTGTAGCATAAGCTCTAACATAATACAAAGTTTTCAATTGTAGTCCTGTAAGTTGACTAGTAAAAGTTCCACTTTCACTTCCATTGTCAGTTATACCAATTTTTCGATTAATTGTAGGGAAAGCAATAGTATCCCAAACTATTCCACGTTTAAGTACAGGAACTCCACCATCTGAAAGGATATTTCCCCCACAATCAGCAGTTGATTTTTTAATATTAACTACATTATTTGTAGTTAACTTTGCCCCATCTAGAGTTGTAAATCCAATAGGTAATCCATATCCTGTTCCTTGAGAATTTGTAGCGTAAGCTCTAACATAATATTTTGTACCAGGTCTCAATCCTGTCATTTCATTAAAATATGTACCTAATTTTGAACCAGTATTAGTCAAACCTGCATTAGTAAATATGTCAACTGTTTCCAAAGTATCCCAAACCAAACCACTAAAATTAATTGTACCGGCACCATCACTAATTATTGAACCACCTGCAAAAGCAGTAATACTTCTAATTTCAAATGGATATTTAGTAATAATTCTTGGCTTAGTAGCAATGTTATACCTTGTAAGAGCAAAATCATAATTAGTCCCATTGAATGTTTCTCCACCTAAAACTATTTGCCCACTTGTTTGATAACCAATAGCATAAGCTGAATTATCAAAAGCAGTAAAGGTAGTAGTAGTTTTTCCATTTATTCCAAAATTTTCATCAAATGAACCATCATAATTTATTCTTGCAAGCCCAAATTCTTTAATTCCACTGTTATTATAATTTTCACCTGCAATTAATACACTATTATCATTTTGAAGGTAACAACATCTTCCAGTACTATTAGCTTTTCCATAATCAGAAACTAAAATACCATTCCCATTCATTTCAGGGTCAGGTCTTCCATAATTTAGTAATCTATATAATACAAACTTAGAATTCACTCCTTTAAAACTTGTGCCATTTAGCATTATTTTGGAGTCTTCTTGAATATTTATACCATAGGCAATATCATTTGTTGCACCAATTGACTGTTTTACTATACCATCTAAATTTTCTCCAAA
>JAYTXK010000542.1:0-3362 GCA_043743005.1 Ignavibacteriota bacterium | reverse complement strand
TATAGTAAATAAAAAAGATTAATAATAATATAAAATGAATACAATACAAGAATCTCTTAATGACTTACTTCTTGGTAAAATGATTATCGTGATGGACGATGAAGATAGAGAAAACGAAGGAGATTTGATTTGTTCTGCTGAGCTTTGTACTCCAGAAATGGTTAACTTTATGTCAACTTATGGCAAAGGTTTGATTTGTGTTGCTATAAACGAAGCAAGAGCTTTAGAATTAGATTTACAAGTAATGGTTAGAGATAGCTCAGCACTTCACAATACAAAATTTACAGTATCAGTTGATTTAATTCATGGCACTGAAACAGGAATATCAGCATCAGATAGGTCAGCTACAATTCGTGCTTTAGCTGATAATTCTACTAAACCTATCGACTTAGGCAGACCTGGGCATATTTTTCCGCTTATTGCTGTAAATGGAGGAGTATTAAGAAGATCAGGACATACAGAAGCAACAGTTGATTTATTAAAACATGCAGGATTAAAGCCTACTGGAGTTTTGTGTGAGATAATCAATGAAGATGGTACTATGGCTCGCAAGCCAGAACTTGAAATATTTGCTGAAAAGCATAATTTAAAAATAATAACAGTAAAAGATTTAATTGCTTATAGAATACAAAAAGAAAGCTTAGTTTCTTGTGAAGCAACAGCCAAAATGCCTTCAGATTATGGTGATTTTGTTTTTAAAGTTTATGAAAATGCTGTTGATGGAAAAGAACATGTTGCTATGGTAAAAGGTGAATGGGCTGATGATGAAGCAATTATGGTTAGAGTTCATTCTGAATGTTTGACTGGTGATGTATTTGGCTCCCAAAGATGCGACTGTGGAGATCAATTACACCATGCTCTTGAGATGATTGAAAATGCAGGTAAAGGGGTGTTGCTTTATATGCGTCAAGAAGGTAGAGGGATAGGCTTAGTTAATAAAATTAAAGCTTATGAACTTCAAGAAAGAGGGTTTGATACTGTAGAAGCAAATATTGAATTAGGATTTAAAGCAGATGCTAGAGATTATGGGATTGGAGCTCAAATTTTAAGAGATTTGGGTGTAAAGAAAATGAAAATAATTACAAATAATCCTAAGAAAAGAGTTGGATTGGAAAGTTATGGAATTGAAATTGTAGATAGAATTTCTATTTCAATAGAACCCAATGAAAACAACATAAATTATTTAAAAATTAAAAAAAGTAAAATGGGACATTTATTTGCTAATATGTAATCCTTTTTTATGATTGTTTAATTTGTTATATTACATAAGTTAAAAATGCAAAATGTCATTTCTTGATTTAGCAAGAAGTGGCATTTTTTTAATTTCAATTTAGAAAAATAAATTTTAATGGATTTGATATGTCTGGTATAGTATATTTGACAAAAGAAAAAAGTAAAGAACTTGAAGTAGAGCTACACGATTTGCAACATCGTGGAAGAAAAGAAATGGCTCAAAATATTGCAGATGCTCGTTCGCATGGAGATTTGTCTGAAAATGCAGATTACGATGCTGCTAAAGATGCACAAGCATTAATGGAATTAAAAATTTCTAAAATTCAACAGGTTTTATCAAAAAGCCAAGTTATTAATCCAAATGAATTTCCTGATGACAAAGTTTATATATTATCTAAAGTTAAAATCAAAAATCTTAAAAATGATTTGATTTCTAATTATCAACTAGTTTCACCAGAGGAAGCTGATTTTGAACAAAATAAAATTGCTCTTACTTCTCCATTAGGCAAATCATTTATGGGAAAAACTATTGGTGAAATAGCTGAAGTAAATTTACCAAATGGATTGCAAAGATACGAAATTTTAGAAATAAGCAAATAAATTGCATCTTTTCATTCTAATTTTTATGTTAATTGTATTTTGTAAATAATAATTATAGCATAAATAAATTCTAATATTTGTTTATGCTATTTTGTTTATTTTTAAACAAATTCTAATACAAATAAAATTATTTTTGTATTAATCAGTTAATAACTTTTTGGAAAAATTATTCATTCATTTTGTAAATTTGAAAAATATATGAAAAACATAATATCAATTGTTGTAGCTATTATAATAGCAATAATACTTTTAAAAGTATTAGGATTCTTTTTTGCATTTGTTTGGTTACTTACAATGACTTTAATGAAAGTAATTGTTTTTGTTTTAATAGCAATACCTGTGTATTTTTTAATCAAATCTAAACTTTTAAAATAATATGAAAAAAATATTTTTACTTTTTATTTTAGTTACTTTTAAATTATCAGCACAAGAACCTAAAGATATGCCTCATGCAAATCCTTTAGCAGTTGATTTGACAAGAAGTTTATCAAAGGATATTTTTAATCTGAATGGAATCCCATTTATGAAGCCTCTTGTGGAAGCAATAAATGCTACTGCAAACTCAAGATTTTTTTCAACTGCTTATGTACCAACTACTGTTGAAAAACCATATTTTAGAGTTAGCTTAAATGGTATGGCAGGATTAGTTAGGGAAGATATGAGATCATATTCTCCTCAATTACCACAAGAAAAATTTCAAGATTCTGCTATATTAAATTTTGTAACTATTGACTTTGTAAATCGTAAAATATCAAAAATTGATACTTCTAATTTAGTGCTTTATTTATTTAAGACTTTGGTATATGATGGTATTTATGGTGCTAATGATAAATTTAACAATCCATTTATAAGGAAAAACATTTTACCAACTCCAGAAAGAGCAGCAACAATTCTTGGAAAAACTGATGCTTACTTTGATTTGAATAGTGATTCTTTAGTTAAAATTGCAAGCAATAGAATTGATATTTTAAACTCAACTTACAAAGCATTAGGTGTAACGGTAATTAGCAAAGAACTACAAGACACAATTAATGCTATTTTAAGAAAATTACCTCCTAAAATTACACTTCCTCCCGGAGGAGATTTTCGTTCTTTAATTGCAGGCGTACCTCAAATTGAAATAGGCTCATATTATGGAACTGAATTGCTTTTAAGGTTTATTCCACCTATTGATATGGGTACTTCAATTGGTAAATTTGCTTTTTATGGAATTGGCTTAAAGCATAGTATCTCTCAATATTTTGATGACCCTTCATTTAATATGGCTATTCAAGGAGTTTATCAAGCAACCAGTCTTAAAAATAAAGTTGGTGTTACAAATTCACAATTAGAAGCTAATGCAACAATTTTAAATTTAAATATTCACGCAAGTAAAAAAATTAAAGATTGGTTTGATATATATTGTGGTTTTTCTTATGAAAATGTAAATATTGAATCTATTTTTTCATATAAAATTTCACAAGAAACTCAAATACAATTAGGCTTACTTGAAAATGGAGATTCAGTAAAAGGTTATCAGCCAGGCGATG
>JAYTXK010000541.1:0-2835 GCA_043743005.1 Ignavibacteriota bacterium | reverse complement strand
TTCGCTCCTATGGAGCAAAAAAATCCACTGCAAATGTATCCTAATATATTTCAAGCACTTAACTAAATTCTTTGCAGAAATTGCAGTGCAATTGCATTTTTTTTACAGCAAAAGTTAAAACAAATCTAACAAAATACTTTATGCCACAATGCGAAAATATGAATATGACTTATAACTCCAAGCAAACGGTTTGGTAAATGGTTTGCAATTGGTTTGGCAAAATAGATAGGTGGTAAAATGAAATTGAAAGCGTTTTCTTTACGATGAAGTTTTTGGAAATGGAAATTTGGTAGAGCAAAAAATTAAAAATATGAATAATAATTTAGGTGGCAATTCGCTAAGAACCCCACCCCAGCCCTACCCCTAAAGATTTTTTGACATAAAGTCAAAAATCGGGGAGGGAGAAATTAATATGAAAATGGAATTTAACTCCAATCAAACGGTTTGGCAAATGGTTTGCAAACCATTTGCAAAATAGATGGTGGATATATTTCTGGATGTTGATAACTTTTACTATGAATATGTTTATTTTTTTTTATAGCTTTGTAATGTTATTTAAATTCATTATTTTTATAAAATGTGATTTTATGAAAAAAGTATTTATTTCTTTTGCGTTTGTAGCAATATTATTTGCTTGCAGTTTTGAAAGAGGAGAGGCACAACCTTGCCAAAGCGGGTATACACAAACTTTTGGATCGTTTACTTATATAAATGGGTCATCTACTTGTACTTTTATAGTAAATTATTGTTTTAAATGTGCTCCAACTTTTAATTCAATGGATGTTATAATAAATTGGTTTGAACCTCAAAATTCTGGTTGTTATCAAGTTTTAAAAGATAATTTTAACGATATTAAAAATGCATCAAAGACTTATTTATTAAGTGTAGTTCCATATTTATGCACAACTCCACCTTGTAACCAAACTCCAATGTCTGTACAAATTATTTATCCAATGTGTTATAAATTTTATTTAGATAATGGCAATAAGTTGTTTGCTATCGCATGTGATTATGAATCTATTTGTAAAATTAGTTATAATGCTTGCGATGACTATAACTATACTCCACCAAGATTAGTTATTACAAATTATTCAGCTACTTTATTTGGAACTGATCCACCAAATTGTTCAACTACTGTTCCAAATGTTCCTACTGTACCTGGGAGTTATTCTTCTTGTTTTAGAGCAAGTTGTGAATAGGTAACATACATCATGAAAACATTTCTATTAATATTATTAGGTCTTTTAAATTCATTTATAATTTCATTTTCTCAAATTGACAACTTTTCATATTCTGAGAAAAATCCAACTTTTGATTATATTGGATGTATTATAAATAAAAATATTATTTTGGCTTACGGCACTAAAGGAAGCTATGCTATTTCAAGAGATAATGGTATAAATTGGTATCAAAATAAAATTGCCAAATTGGATACAATTTTAAAAATATTCGATTTTGATAAAACTCTGAAAGGAGTATCAATTAATGGATATTCAATTATCTCAAATGATAATGGTCAAAATTGGGAAGTAAATTACTTAAATATTAATAGAATTTTAGATATAAAAAAAGATTCAAATTATTTTTATTTAAGAACAGAAACAAGTTTAATAGTTTTAGATCTTAATTTTAATGAAATTGCAAAATATTCAAACTACTTACTAAATTCGTATAAAGGTCCATATAATATTTGGAGTCCTTCTAAAATAAAATTAGTAAATAATAAAATTTATTTTGATTCATTTAGAAGTAGTAAACTTTTATCAGTTAATAAAACCGATTTAATTAATAACAAAGCAGTTCTAGATTCAATTTCTGTTTGTGATTCATGTGTTAATAGTATTGCTAATATTAAAAGTTATAAAGATAATTTATATTTTGAAATTCAAATGAATACAACTTCTAATAACAAAGTAAATTTATTTTATAGGTTTAATACAAAAACAATTAAAATAGATTACTTAGACCAAGAAAGTGAGTTTAATAGGTATGAATATAATATTGAAGACAAGATTTATCAAGTAATTGAAAATAAGAATTATGTTTTCAATCTTTCGTCAATTTATAAACCCAAATTTAGATTATATAGTGATATTTTAAATAAGTTTGAAGATATTGGGGAATCAGAAATGATACCCCAATCTTTATATTACCTTAATGATTTAGCAAAATATGATAGTACAATTATTGGAGTAGCTAATTTTAAAACAATTCTCATTTCAAACGATTTGGGAAAGAACTGGAAAACAATATCAACTTCGCCTTTAAATAATTATGGTTTGAGACCTGCAATTGTAAAAAATTCATTTGAATTATATTTAGAAAAGGCATTTTATAGTTCAATTTCAAAAGACAATTCAACAACATATCAACCAAATGAATATGATTTATTAGATATAAAATTCAGAAAATATTTTGATATAAACTCATCAGCTAACTATTATGATAGTATAGGAAACATTATAATAATTAATAGTAATATTGTACAAAATGAAGTAAATATATTTCAAAGTATTGACTATGGAAAAACTTATGCAACAAAATATGAAAACGACATTAAATTTGGAAATGCTAATCATATTTATTTTAATAAAGTTGATAACAGAATTATTGATATAATTAACACTGATTATAAAAATAAAAACTATTTTAAAACTGTTAAGTATGATTTAAAAATGAATAAATTATCACTTTATACAGATAGTATTAATTATATTTATTCCGCTATATTTAAAGATGAAAACAATGGTTATTTGATTTCTTCAAAAGTTGAAAATTCATTAAATAAATTATGTATTTTGAATACAAATGATTGTGGTAAAAAATACAATGAAA
>JAYTXK010000540.1:0-10412 GCA_043743005.1 Ignavibacteriota bacterium | reverse complement strand
GAAAATGGTTTGAAAATAATTGATTTGAATGGTAAAACATTAGTGAGTGAAATAAAAAAAGGAAATAGTAAAGCAATTTTTATTGGACTTCCTGCAAGTATTGAATGGAGTAATTTTGTTTTTACTGGTATTTTTCCTACTATATTAAATCGCTCTGTTACTTATCTTACTACCGATGAGAGCTTAAATGGAAATCAAATATTAAGTAATAGTTTAATTATTTCAAAAAAGAATATTAATGATGGAAATGTAAAAATCATTGACCCACTAAATAATGAAATTTTCAAGCAAGTAGCTATTATGCCAAGTAATGTTATACTTAATACTGAAAATTTCACATCACCCGGAGTTTATAAGATTTATAATCTACAAGGTAAGCTAATTGCTTTATATTCAAATAATATAAATAGAAACGAATCTGATTTGAATTTAATTGATAAAGAAAAATTAATCAAACAAATCAAAAGCAATTCCAATATAGATAAAAATATTCATTACATTGATGATTTGAATAATTTAAAATCTTCAATTTATGAAGCAAAAATAGGTACTGAACTATGGAAAATTTTTGTTCTGTTTGCTATTTTGTTTGCTTTGATTGAAATGTATGTTGCAAAAATCTCCAAATCTGAAATGGAATAATATAAAATGAACAATCAAGAATTAAAAGAACAGTTTAAAAAACGTGATAGAGTGATGAGTGTAATTTCTAAAGATGGACTTTTTAGAGTTGCAATTATTAAAAATTCAAATTCTACCAAAGTAGCACAAGAAAAACATAACTTAGAAAATTTACCAGCTTTGCTCTTGGCTCGTACTCTCACTGCTGCTTCCTTAAATGCTGCTTTTTTGAAAGGTGAGGAAAGGCTTATAATAGAAACAGAATCTAATGGTCCAATTAGTAGAATTTATGCCGAAGCATTACATATTGGAGAAATTAGAGGTTACATAAGAGTTAATGGTGATTTGAGTAAAGTTGAAAAACTTTCTGATACTTTAGGTCTTGGATTAATGAAAGTTACTCGTGTCTTATATGGGCAAGTTGAACCAATTCAAGGTATCATTCCACTTATGAAAGGTGACATAACTACTGACTTTGCTTATTATTTCTCACAATCTGATCAAATTCCAACTTCTGTAATTTTAGATGTTGATTTTGATGATAATGAAAAAATTATAAAATCAAGTGGACTACTTTTACAAGCATTGCCCGGTGCTTCTGATTCTGAAATATTAGCATTGAATAATCATATTAAGAAATATGAAAAATTAAATAATTTATTTGATGAAGAATATAATCTTGAAGCTATATTAAATGAAATTTTACCATTTGAATTTAATATTATTAAAACTTCTCCAGTTGACTTTTACTGTCGATGTTCAAAAGAAAAATTTATGAACCAAATAATGGCATTAGGAATTAAAGAAGTCAAATCTATGAAACAAGATAATGCAAATGAATTAGTTTGCCAATATTGCGAAAGTAAATACTATTTAGAAAAAGATGATTTTGATTTAATTATCCAAGATTTACAAGCACATTTGAATTGATGATTTAATATTTAGTCTTTTGCAAATTTAACTAATTCTGGAGGTGCGAAGCTTGAAAAAATCGACTTATTTCTTAAACTTTCTAAGTTGTTTTGATATTGATTATAGCTACCACCTATTTCCCATTCTGTATCAATATCTAAAATTGCACCAATAGTACCTCCAATTGAACCTCCAAATATAGCAGTAGAAGTAGCAACTAATAAAGTTACAAAAGTACTTAAACCATCTGAATATCCACCTTCAGAAACTCCTAAAATTAAAACTGGAGCTCCTCCAATTAATGCTCCATATCCAACACCATTTGCAAAATTACCATCTCTTTCAATTGTGATTGATTCTAAGTCTATTACTTTAATTACCTTAGAATTCTCTTTAAATTTTTTCCATTCATAATTTGTATTTCCTTGAAAAACCACAATGGAACTATCAGAAACAAAAAGTAATCTTCCAAAATAACTTTGATTATTTTTAGTTATAATTTTAACATTAGTTCCAAAATTTATTTCACTTATTAAAGCATAATTAGGGCTTGCTAATCCATTAAAAACATTCCAGTTAACTTCTCTTTCTTTTTTTCTGCATAGTTCAAAACCCTCAATATATATTACTAAGTTATCAATACTTTTAATTCCAATGGAAAAAGAAGTATCTATTAACCCAGAATTTTCTGATTTAGTAATTGTTATTGTAACTTTTTGATCACTTGGAATTGAAAATTTTACTGATACAAAATTTTTAATACTTGGAAATAATCCAAAATAATTTCTTTCATATTTATCAATTTCATTTCCGATTCTTGGAGAAATTTCATATTGTGAAAAAAGATTTAGATTTGACAAAAGTAATATAAACAAAATAAGTGTTTTCATATATTAACATAATATTTATAATTAAAACAAATGTATTCAAACCTACAATATTTGCTAGTTAAATCAAAGAAAAATTAAATAAATCTTAAATATTTATCAACCTAAACCTAAGTTTCTCAAAAACATAAATGCTAATTACAAAAAATATCATATTTTTTAACTTATTATTGATGCAAAAACGAAATTAGGAATAAAATGTCTTTAAATTGTGGTATTGTTGGTCTGCCAAATGTTGGTAAATCTACTCTTTTCTCTGCTCTTACTTCTGCACCAGCTGAAGCAGCGAACTATCCTTTCTGCACTATTAATCCAAATGTTGGTATAGTTGATGTGCCAGACCAAAGATTGAAAAAAATTACTGATTTTATCAAACCACAGAAAACAATTCCAACTAATGTTGAATTTGTTGATATAGCTGGATTGGTAAAAGGGGCTTCCAAAGGTGAAGGACTGGGTAATCAATTTTTAGGAAATATACGTCAAGTTGGGGCGATTATTCATGTGGTTCGATGCTTTGAAGATGATAATATTGTTCATGTGGAAGGTAGTGTCAATCCTATTCGTGATATTGAAATTATTGAACTTGAGCTTGCTTATGCTGATTTGGAAACTGTTCAAAAACGTTTAAGTGTTTTATCTAAGTTACTTCGCTCAAGTGATAAAAAAGTTTCTGATGCTGCAAAATATGTAGAGCCTATTTTAAACAAATTAATTGAAGGCTTAAATGAAGGTAAATCTGCTCGTTCTATAATTACTGACCAAGATGAAATGGAAGCTTTAAATGATTTGCATTTAATAACTTTAAAAAAACAAATTTACTGCTGTAATGTAGATGAAAACTCTATTGGAGTAGAAAATTCTTTTGTAAATCAAGTGAAAGCTCACGCTGAGAAAAATGGTTCGGAAGTAGTAACAATATGTGGCAAACTTGAATCTGAAATTTCAAGCCTTGATTCGCAAGAAGAAAAAACAGAATTTTTAGAAAGTTTAGGTCTTATGGAATCTGGCTTAGATCAATTAATTCAAAAAGCATATCATTTGTTGGACTTGAGAACTTACTTTACAGCAGGCGAAAAAGAAGTAAGAGCTTGGACTTTTGAAAATGGATTTACTGCACCTCAAACTGCTGGAGTTATCCACACAGATTTTGAACGTGGATTTATCAAAGCAGAAGTTTACCATTGCAATGATTTATTTGAGCTTGGCTCTGAGGCAAAAATAAAAGATTCTGGTAAGTTGCGTATTGAAGGAAAGGAATACATTGTAAAAGATGGTGATGTGATGCACTTCCGTTTTAATGTGTAAAATCACTTTTTTAATTCATTTTATGAGTGTACTATGAAGATTTTGAAAATAATTGGTATATTGATATTAATTGTAATATTAGGTTTTGCTGGTTTATTAACCTATGTAAAAATGGGTTTACCTAATATACCTTTAGAAAAGGATTTGAAAGTAGAAATAACTCCAACGAGAGTAGAAAGAGGAAAATATCTTGCAAATCATGTTAGTGTATGTATGGATTGCCATTCATTAAGAGAAAGAGATAAATTTGCAATGCCGTTCAAAGAAGGTACTTTTGCAAAAGGTGGAGAGGAATTTAATGAAGAATTGGGTTTTCCGGGAAAATATTATAGCAAAAACCTAACTCCATCTCATTTGGGTAACTGGTCAGATGCTGAAATATTTAGAGCAATGACATCAGGAGTAAGTAAAGATGGACATCCACTATTTCCAATAATGCCATATACTTATATTGGGAAAATGGATAAAGAAGATGTATATTCAATTATTGCTTATATTCGTACTTTAAGTGTAGCCCCATCAGAACCCAAAGAAAGTATTTCAAATTTCCCAATGAATTTTATAATTCGTTTAATCCCGCAAAAACCAAATTTTACTACAAAGCCAGACGAAAAGGATATAGTGAAATATGGAGCTTATGTAGCAAACCAAGCTGGCTGTGTTGAATGTCATACACCTGATAGTAAAGGTCAGATAATCCCTGGCAAAGAATGGCAAGGCAATAGAGAATTTAAATTGCCAACTGGTGGGTATATCCATACTGCCAATATTACTCAAGATTTGGAAACAGGGATTGGCAATTGGACTGAAGAGCAATTTGTTAGAAAGTTCAAATCCTTTGCTGATTCTAATTATAAAGCTGCAAATGTAGAACCTAATTCTTATAATACATTTATGCCATGGACATATTACGCTGGAATGGAGGTAAAAGATTTGAAAGCAATTTTTGCTTATTTAAAAACAATTAAGTCAGTAAATAACAAATTTGAAAGATTTACATTACAATCTACAAAATAATAGTTTGTAAATTGTAATTTAAAATAAATTTAAAGCTCGATTTTGAATAATAAATCGAGTTTTTTTTTGTAATTAATCTTTCTTTTCAATTATAAATAAATAATTTCTTAAATTAGTAAAATCTAAATATTCATTCCATAATTATTATATTATTATGAAAAGTAAATGTTTTATTTATTTGATTTTCATTGTCTTGTTCTGTTCTTGTTCAACATATAAAAATATTGAGCCAATTGGAAAAGATAATTTTAAAGCTAATTTAGATTTTGGTGGTCCCATAGTAACTGCATTTAATACTAAAGTGCCAATACCCTATTTATCTATTGGTGTAAGTTATGGACTGAATGAAAATACTAACTTAAATGCTAACTTACACTTACTTCCAATGTTTTATAAACTTGGTGGAATAGATTTGGGAGTTACTTATTTTCCTTTATTAAATGAAGGGTTAATTCCAACAATTGGTATTAATGGTACATTGATGTTATTTTCAAGTTTAAAATCAGGAATTGAAGATAGATTTAGAGCTTATCCTATTATTACTCCTTCATTTGCTTGGAAATTAGGAACTGGACTTATTTATACTGGTGTTCATTCAGTTCTACCAATTACAAAACTTGATTTTGCAGATAATAATAGTATTATTATTTCGCCATTTGTAGGGTATAGGTGGGAACTTTCAAATGCTTACAAACTTTATACTGAATTTAAATGGCAAGGAATTAATATTGAAACTGATAAAACAGTTGTGGAATATATTCATCCAAATAATCAGGGAGCAATTGGAATTTATTTAACTTTAGAAAGGAGTTTTTAATATGAAACACTCATTGATGTTTATATTATTTTTATTTTTATCAAGTTGCAGTTTGGATAATTTCTTATTTAATTCAGAAAAACTTGAAAAATATTCATTACCTAATAATAATATTCCAGATTCTCTATTAGAGCAAATAAATTTAAAAAGTGAAGGAAGTAATATTTATGGATATTGGGTAAAATCCAACTCAATTAATAAAACCAAAACTATACTATATTTCCATGGGAATAGGCATAGTATTGATGAATACTGGGATAGAGTAATTACATTTCATGAAATGGGATTTAATGTTTTTATTTTTGATTATCGTGGATATGGAATGTCTGAAGGTGAAAATTCAGAAGATAATTTATACAAAGATGCTGAAACAGCATTAGATTTTGTAATAAAAACCAAAAATATTCCAAATGATTCAATTTGTATTTATGGATATTCTTTGGGGAATGTACCTGCAATTTATTTATGTGCAAACAAAATTAATCCCTTTTGTTTAATATCTGAATCTCCATTTGCTACTGCCAATACATTAACTCAAGGTTCAATTGGACTTGATATTCCACCTTATTGGTTAACAAAAGGAAATTTTAATAATATTGAAGCTATTAAAAAAATCAAAATACCATTTTTACTATTACATGGAGAAAATGATGATTTTGTTAGATATGTTGATAATGGTAAGTTAGTTTATGATAATGCACCAAATCCTAAGAAATTAATGCTAATTCCAAATGCAAATCATACTAATATAAGAGAAACATTAGGAATTGAAAAATACAAACAAATTTTATCGGACTTCATTAATAATAAATAATTTCAATTAAAGTATAATAAATTCCATAGTTTTATTATAATGTTTTGGTTTTATCATTTCATTAGCATATTCAGAATTATCACCAAAATCATATTTATCTATGTATGATTGATTTACACATTCATTAATTAATACTAAATCTTTTGGTATTATAGCTTTAATATCACAAATAATATCTCCACACTTAATTTTACCATTTTCATTATCTAAAAATGAATTATACCAACTTCTTTCAGTAAGTCCCCAAGATCTCGCAAATATTCTATTATTGTAAGTAACCATCCATATTTCAGAAAAAGTTTCTCTTTGTTCCCCTGCTTTAATACCAATTAAAGTATTACTTTCAATAAAATTAATCACTTCTTCAATATTTTTCTGCATAGTTATTTCCATAGTTTTTATTTGAGAACTATATCAAAAACTATGCCTTAGCTTGGAAATAATTATTATTTTATTTAAATTTAGGCTCTCTGGGTAATAAAAACTCCAATAATAACAAGAATTCCACCTATAATAAACTCAGTTGAAAATCCAGTATTAAGAAAGAAATAACTTAAAACTGCAGTTAGGACTGGCTGTAAATTATTAAATATAGATACTTTGCTTGCATCAGTTTTTCCTAAAGCATAATACCATATTGCATATCCCAAAGCAGATGTCAATGCCCCTAAATAAAATATTTGACCCCAATTCATAAAAGAAAATTTTTCTAATTGAATATGTACAGGAAGAATTAAAAAAATAGGAATGTAAAGAGCAAAGCCTATCATCATAGCTAATGCAGTTGTATATATAGCACCATATTTTAATGTTAATTTTTTACCAATTATAGTATATAAAGCCCAAGAAAAGCTCGCAAGTAATGCTAATACATCACCGAGAACACCTCCATTTGCAAAACTAAATTTTTCAGATAATACCACTATTGTACCACCTATTGCTAATACTATTCCCAATATTTTCATAATATTAGCTTTCTCTTTCAAAAATAAAAATGCAATAATAAAAACAAATGCTGGAGAGAGAGCATAAGCTAATGCAACATGAGGTGCAGTTGTATATTGCATACTTTTTAAAAATAGAAATTGGTTAATAGGTATATTGATAAATCCTAATAAAATAAGTGTTTTATAATCGGATTTGTCTATTTTGAGAATTTTAGATTTATTAAATATCATCCAAATACCAAAAATAATAGAAACCAATAAAACTCTAAAAAAAAGAACAATTTCTGGATTAATATCATGTGTAATTGATTTGGCTATTATGTGTGTGCCAGAAGCAATAAGTTGTTGAATTAAAATTAGTATATACATTAATTTAATTTAGAAGTGATAAAATAAGACTTTCTTGTATTTCATAAGAGTAATTTGCTCTTGCTTTTTCTGCATTTTGTGAAATATTTATTCTAAAATGAAAATTGGAAAATAATTCTAAAGTTTCATTTATTTCATTAATATCATTTACATCTTTAATTATTATCCCATTTTTGTTTTCTATTAGCACTTCATTTATAGCTGGTAAGTCACTTGCAATACAAGGAAGTCCAGCCATCATATATTCAAAAAGTTTATTAGGTAATGCCAATTCATAAGACTTTGAAATTGGTTCAAAAAGACATATTCCTAAATCTGCAGAACAAGTATAATTATGCAAATCCAAATACGATACTTCACCCAAAAAAGTTACTTTGTTTGTTAGACTATTTTTAAAAACAAATTCTTCTAATGCTTTTTTAAAAATCCCTTCACCAATAATAACTAAATAATATTTATCATTTTCAATTAATGCTTTTAAAATTGGAATCAATCCCCTTCCTTCCAATACTGCACCTTGGTATAGTAAAATTAATTTATCTTCTGATATATTTAATAACTTTCTTAATTTATTAGACTTAACTATTTCCTTATAAGGTGGGAAATTTTTGATAATTACATAATCTTGAGTTACTTGTTTTTTGAAATGATTTATTAAATACTCTTTATCTAATTCTCCACTTACAATAATTTTATCAATTTTTTTTATAAAGTGCTTTTCAATTTGAGTTATTACAAACTGTTTGATTTTGTTTTTACTTAAAGAAGCTAATTTTGAATATATCTCTCTTGAATCATATATTAGTTTTGAATTTGTTTTTTTTGAGAGCAATCTTGCAGAAGTAAGAGAGTATAAATCACAAGCAATAAATATGTTAGCATTAATGTTAGTATTTTTAATTTTAATATCAAATGACAACCAATTTCTCCAAGAAGATTTTTTGAAATTCAAATCTATAGTTAAAAGTTCAAATTTAGAGTTTAAATTATTATTATTAGATTTTAAAGCTATTACTATTACTTTTTGTGATTTTGACAAGGTATTTGCCAAATTCAAGGTTCTTGCATCTGTAAATGGGTTGGAAAAGCTAATTAAACACACATCATACTTTCTATCCATAATTATTTTGTAATTGTAATTGGGACAATTTTAATTTCATCATTTTCTTTATATTTGATGAAATATAATCCTGATGATATTTCGTTAATATTAAATAATATTTGACCATTAGTAAGTTTGAAATCTTCAATTATTTCATAAATTTCACCATTCAATTTTGCAATTTGGATTTCTTGACCAAAAATATCATAAATAATAGGTAAATCAACTTTATCATTTTCAGAAACATTATAATTTACAAAATCCATATAAATTAAGTTACTACTTGGATTTGGAAATGGATTACTAAAGTAGTTTAAAGGATTTTTACCAAGATTAATTATTTGTAAGTTCCAAGGTATTTTACATTTACTTTGGCTTGATAATTTATCTCCTTTTCCAGTTCCATCTAAATAAATAAAATAATCAGAACAATTATCGACAAACATTAATGTGTCATAATCTTTACCTATTTTATTTGGAGAAAAACAAATATCTAATTTAATGCTATCAAAAGGAGCTATAAATAAAGGCAACTGACTTTGAGGAATAGAAAAAGCTAATCTTCTAAATAAGTATATACTATCTAAATTCAAATTCAAACTACTTTTGTTTTTAATTGTTAGCTTTTTGCAAGTAACTAGATTACCTAATGTTGTATCAAATTTTACAATATTATCTGCTGATATATTGAGTGAATACATATTAGTACCTATATTTACTCTAATTTTAACTGAATCTGAATAAGCAAAACATCCCCAAATATTTGAAGCTTTGTAATAATAATTGCCTGACTTTGAAGTTTCTATTCTTTTACTTTTACTTATTATGGTGTCTTTGCTTGTTTCAAACCATTCTATATTTGCATAATCTTTATCAGCATCTAAAAAAGAAACTTCTCCAACACAGAATTTTGTTTTTCCTTTTAATATTTTAGGTATTGGCAATGGGTTAAAAACAACATCAAAAGTTCCATTACCTTTGCAGCCTTTATAATCCATTACATTTAAAAAATATTTACCTGTACTTGTAACAGTTATATATTGAGTAGTATCACCTGTACTCCACTTATAAAAAGCATATTTTTGACTTGACCCAATACTTAAAGTATCACCAACACAATAATTTGTTTTTGGATCTTTAATATTTTGAATACTTAGCGAAACTTTATCATAAACTTTAGTTGGAAATTTATGAATTTCTCTAATATCACAAATTAAACTATCATAATTAATTTGATAATAATCTCCACTATTTGTTATAGTAATATCTTTTGAAAAACCACAAATATTCCACTTTGATTTTTTATATTTTGTGTCTGAAATTATTAAAATACTATCACCTAAGCAAAAATAAGTAGTATCGTGATTAATATATTTTGCATTATCCAAAGCATTTTTTGTTCTATAAATTTTTTCACCAACTACAAATCCAATAGTGTCATTTACAAACCAAATATCATCTAAAGAACTATTTTTTATACCACAATTCATTAATTCCCAATTCAATCCACCATCACAAGTATAATACATTGATTGGGCAAATCCAGCAGCCCATCCATTTGTTTTACTTAATAAAAATGCACCAAACATAGGATGGCTCGATTCAAACAGTCTCCAAG
>JAYTXK010000539.1:0-5104 GCA_043743005.1 Ignavibacteriota bacterium | reverse complement strand
CTGTGGCTTATTCAAAGTATCTATATTTTTTTCTACAGTTTTGGAAATTCGAGTAAATGCAATAATTCCAAAGCTATGATTATTAAAGAGTAAACCTACTTTAGTACCTAATTCATAAGTCAAATCTTTGTCTAAAATAGCTCCTTTTAATTCAAAAGCAGAATATAATGCATTTATATTTCCTGAATTATCTTTTTTCAATTCATAGTTTTCTTTTTCACCACCTGGCAATAATTGAGCTTGAATTGGAATAAAAGCATTGAAAAAAAGAATAAAAAATGTAAATTTGTAAAAGTATTTCATTAAAAAATCTGTAACTTATTAAAAAATAAAACGTAAATTAAATTTATCAAATAATAAATATATGAAACGAAACAAACAAAATTTTATCTTAATTCTTATAATATTAGCAACTTTTTCAAAATTATATTCTCAAAATGTTATTTTAGGAAAAGTTGTTGATGCTGATAATAACAAATCAATTCCCGGTGCTACTATAAAGTTGCTTAATACTAAAAAAGGTACTTATACCAATTCAAAAGGGTATTTCAGACTTCCTACTATTGAAGAAAATACAAAGATAAAAGTTTCTTCTTTGGGATATGAAGCTAAGGAAGTTGCAATAACTAAATTCAAAGATACATTAATTATCAAATTAAATGAAGATGCTATGTTAATGAAGGAAGCAGTTGTAATTGGTAATATAGAGCCAGAAACTGTAATTAAGAGGGCAATAGAAAGGAAAGAAGAAAATATCAAAAAACTAAAAACGTTTAATGGACTTTTGTATTCTAAGTTGTTTTTAGAAATTGAGGGAAATTTACTTGAAAATGCTCAAGCAACTTCTAATTCATTAAGTTTGAGTTTGGGAAACAAACCTAAAAACGAAAATGTAGATAAATTTAAACTTTGGGTAATTGAAACTTTCTCAAATATTTCTAAAGACTATGAAAAAAAAATAAATTATACTGAAATTATACAAAGAAGACAGACTGCAAATATGAAACCCCAAGACAATTTAGTTGCAATATCAAATTTTCAAAATTTTTATGATGATGAAATAAATATTATAGATGCTAAAATTGTAACTCCTTTAAGCAAAGATGCTTTAAATTATTACAATTTTAAAATACTAAAAAAAATAAAACAAGATAATAAATTAGTTTATGTAATGAAAGTAGAACCAAAATCAGACACTTATCCTGCATTTTTTGGTACAATTAATATTATTGATGGTACTTATAATCTAATAGATGTAGATTTATCTCCTAGTGAATCTTCGGCAATTCAATTTTTTAAAAATATAACTTATAAAGAGAAATTTGAAGAAGCTGAAGGAGGAATATGGTATCCATCTTATATGGATATGACTGCTAATGTCAATATAAATATTATGTCTGGTATAGCAGATTTTGATGCTAAATTTAATGTAAATAGTATTTATAGCCAAGTGAAAGTAAATGAAAAATTACCAGATTCGCTTTATAAAACAACTATTCCACTTATTAAAGTAGATAAAATGGCAGATTCCAATAAAATTGAATTTTGGGAGAAAAATTCATTAAGGGAAATTTCTGAAAAAGAATTGGAAGTATATAATAGAATAGATAGTATAGTTAAATTAGATACGAATGCTACAAAGCCAAATGTAGGTTCTAATTTTAGTATTTCACCTTATATGGACTACAATAGAGTTATGAAATTGAATATAGGTTTGTCTTTAGAAAATAATATTACTAATGAGTTAACTTTAAGTGGAACTGGATATTACACACTTGGTCAAATTATTTTATATAATGGCAAGGAAATAAATAGTTTAGGAAATTTGGGATTTGATTATAAAATAATTCAAAAAAGTAATTTTCGATTAAATTTAATAGGTAAAGTTTTTAGTCAAGAAGAGAAATTCAGTGATGATAGGTCAATTCCTCAAGTAGTTAATGGGCTTATTTCAGGTTTTTTTCATACTGATTATTACGATTATTATAGAAAAGATGGATATTCATTAGCTTTGGATTCAAAAATAGAAAATATTAAGATAAACCTTTGCTATGAAGAATCAAGACACAAGAAATTTAGAAATTCTACTGATTACTCAATTTTCAATTCAGATAATTTCACTTCATGGTTAGAGAATAGAAATGTAGTCCCAGCTACTTATAAAGTATTTAAAATTAAAAGCGAAGCAAATTTGATTAAAGGAATTGATTATAATTTAATTGCAAATATTGGTCAAAACGAATATATTAATTTCAATTCAATTCAAGGAACATTAAAATTTTCAATTCCAACTTTTTATACTGGATATAAAGAAATGAATTTAAATTTGCTTTTTAGTGGTGGAATTGCATCTGATAATATTCCACTTGAATACCAATTTAGAATGCAAACTAAGTCCATTTTTTATAGTCCATTTGGCAATTTTTCAACTGCAAGGATAGGGGAGTTTGGTGGTACAAAATTTTTAACAGCACACTTTAATTTTAACACAAGTGATCTTTGGTGGAGGTCTTTGGGATTACCACTTTATAATGGTAGAGGTCTTGAATTAAATATAGGAGGAGCTTCTGGATATTTTGCAAATAATGCAACTGGCTTTACTCAAGTTAGACCTTATGATGCAACTGGTAGTTCATTATATTCAGAAATTGGATTTGGATTGGGCAGAATTCCACTCTTTTTTACTAATATTGCATATTTGGAAACTAATTTCCGTTTTGGGGTTAGTAATTTATCTCAAGGTAGATTTGGTTGGGATTTAAAACTTGATTTTCCATTTTAATAAAGCACAATAAGAATTTTTAATTTCGTCAAATTTAAAAAACAATATCAAAGTAAAGTTTAAAAAATGAAAAAAAATAATCCATATTATGAGGCATTAAGATATATTGAAAATGCTCAAGACACATTAAAGCTTGCTGGAAAAGAAGGTAAATTTTTTATTGATGAAAAATATGTTCATACTGCTTGTGGCACAGCTTATATTGGAATGTTAAAAGCATTAGATTTCTTGTTTGAAATAAAAGGTGTACCTAAAAAGAAAGGAAGAAAATCAATTGAATATTACCAAAGTAAATTATCTGGAATAGATAAAAAACTTTTAAACTCTTTGAATAGTGGCTATACAATATTACATTTAGATGGATATTATAGTGGTCATAAGAAAATTGATGTGATTCAATCAGGTTTTGAAGATGCATTATCCATAATTGAATCATTAAAGCCATATTATCAAAATTAGTAGTTATAAATTTTAATTTATTTTATCTAAATTTTCATTGAATTTTTCAAATAAAAATATGAATGATAAAGAATTTTTTGCACTTCTTGTTGAAGAAGAAAATGGAATTTTTAAAAGAGAAATTAAAAAAAGAAAAATTTCTGACTTGCCTTATGGTGATGTATTAATCAGAGTACATTATTCAACTTTAAATTACAAAGATGGACTTTCTGCAAGAGGACATAAAGGTATTACAAGAAAATACCCACATACTCCCGGAGTTGATGCAGCAGGAATTATAGAATCATCTAATAACCCAAATTTTAAAATTGGCGATGAAGTAATGGTAACTGGCTACGATTTGGGTATGAATACAAGTGGTGGATTTGCAGAATATATTTCAGTACCAGCTGGCTGGGTTATTCATCTTCCTAAAGGTATGGATTTGAGAACTTCAATGATTTATGGTACTGCAGGTATGACTTCAGCAATTTGTATTAATGAAATTGAATCAAGAAATATTAATCCAATTGGAGCAAATGCATTAGTAACAGGAGCTACTGGAGGAGTTGGGTTTTTAGCTGTTGGAATGCTTGCAAATTTAGGGTTTAATGTAATTGCCTCAACTGGCAAAGCTGATAAAGCAGAAATGCTACATAATTTGGGTGCTAATGAAATTATTTCAAGAGAAAATGTAAATGACAAATCTAATAAACCATTATTAGCAAGAAAATGGATTGCAGCAATTGATACTGTTGGAGGAAATACTCTTTCTACAGTAATTCGTTCAACAGATAATCATGGAGTGATTTGTTCACTTGGGTTAGTAGAATCTGATGAATTACATTTAACAGTTTATCCATTTATTTTGCGAGGAGTTGCATTAATTGGAATTGATTCAGCAGAAAAAAATATTGAATTAAAAATGAAATTATGGGATAGAATAAATTCAGATTTGAAAATAAAATATATTGAAAAATATGTTAAAGAAATTTCATTACTTGATATAAATCAAGAAATTGACTTAATATTACAAGGAAAACAATTTGGCAAAGTTTTAGTAAATTGCAAGGATTTGTAAATGAAATTATTACTTGCTTCTAATAATAAACACAAACTAATTGAACTTTTAAAAATACTTGAGAATAAAAATCTTAAAAATATTGAAATCATTACACCTGAAATGCTAAATTCAAGTTTAGAAGTAGATGAAACTGGTTTAACATTTGAGGAAAATTCACTTTTAAAAGCAAAAGCATTTTACGAAAAATATAAAATACCAACAATTTCTGATGATTCTGGATTAGAAATTGAAGAATTAAATAATGAGCCTGGAGTATTTTCAGCAAGATATGTTGGTGAAAATTGTGATGATAAAGCAAATAGACTTAAAGTATTAAATAAACTTAGCAATAACTTAAAAAGAAATGCAATGTTTCGTACTATTATTTGCTACTTTGATGGAAATAATATAGAATATTTTGAGGGAATTTGTAAGGGAATAATTACTTTTGATGAGAAGGGAAAAAATGGATTTGGATACGATTCTATTTTTATACCAGATAATTATTCGATAACATTTGCTGAAATGGAAGAAAACGTAAAAAACAAAATAAGCCACAGAGCATTTGCTTTAACTAAATTTGTTAATTGGCTTGCTTAATAATCTTAAAAGATAACAATGCAAACAATATCTAAGATTAAATTTAGTCTTAGAATAAAAAAATATTTTAAAAATGAAATTCAATTACATATTATATTTAATATTTTTAACAACATTTAGTTTGCACTCTCAAAGTGAATTAAATTTTAAAGATTATGCTTTTATTGATACTATTATTCAGTTTGAATCTGAAAATGAGATTTTGAAAAATTCAAAAATAG
>JAYTXK010000538.1:0-4485 GCA_043743005.1 Ignavibacteriota bacterium | reverse complement strand
ATTTTCTAAACCATAATAATTATTACAAACAGTAAAATTTACAAAATCATGCCATATTTCGCCAGCACCAACTCTTATTGTTACAAATTCTTTTTCATTATAAACTATTTCAATTCCTTTAATCATTATATTGATTATCAAACCATCAAAATCCTTGGTGAAAAGTATATTTGACCCCCCACCAAGAATGAAAAATTTGCTTTGATTAAAAATATCTGAATATAGTAATTCTGAAAAATCTTCTTCATTTTCAATTTCACAATAATATTTTGAAAATACATCTACTCCAAAAGTATTATATTTTTTTAAATTGAAATTTTCTTTAAATAACATTAATTACAACTTTAGTTTATTTTTGGCTTACTTTCGTAATATTTTTTTAAATTATTTACACCTTCTTGATAATCAGGACCTAAAAACTTTTCCATCATTAGACCAAAATATCTTTCAGTTATATTATGCAAATCTTCATCAAATCCCCAAGTTAATTTTACTAATCCATTTTCAATATTTTGAATTTTATAAGAAGCATTTGCTTTTACCATTGGATCAAATACTAATTCTACATTAATAAATTCATTTGGTTTTACATCTAATACTTTTTGATAACCACTTCCCACAGAATTTGGATCTCCTTTCCAATCCATCCTTGCACCAATTCCAGTTTCAGGACCAGAAAACCAATATTTAGCTTTTGGATCTTTTTTTGCCCATGGTGACCATTTTTGAAATGATTTGAAACCAATAAGTTCATTAAACAACTCTTTGTCTGTTGTCTTAATATTTACACTTCTTTCAATATGACAATGACTTGGAAGGAAAGAACCAATAGCAAAAAACAAAACTACTAAAGACACAACAATAATAAGTAAAATTTTAATTATTTTCATAAAATCCTCAATTATTGAAAAATGATTTAACAAATATATAAAAAAAAATTAATAAAATTATTATTATTTTTGTTTTTTGGAAATTAAAATCCCAACAGATAGTTTCCTAGAAAAATCAGGTCTTGATTTTAATACTAAGTTCTTATTATCCATAAGCATTATAGTAGATCCACCACCATCTAAGTTTAAAGCATTATAGCAGCCAATAGTTTCCATTATCCATGCAATTTCACTTAATGTTGCTCCTTTAATTTTTGCACTTCTTACTGAAGGTTCCACAGCAACCATATATAATTTTGTTTTATCTTTGCTAAACCCAATTGCAGTTCTTGATAGCCCTTTGCTAATAAATCTTTTAGCTTTTGAACCTTCTATATTAGCTTCGTGATTACCAATTCCATTTCTCACAATTCGAGGTGTACCAGATAATCCTTTTTTGTATTGAAATTCTTGGTTTATATTTGTATTTATTTCAAGAGTAATAGTATCATTATAATTTGGAATTAATTCTTTAACTGTATTTTTTCCAAAAGAAAGTATAGAGCCGTTTTCTGGTACTTTTGCCAAATCATGTGTTATACCTGAAACAATATATCTTATAGGTTTATTAACCATTGGTTTATCTATTTCTTTTAAAAATAATTTTGTTAAGCCAATTTCTTTTTTTAATTTTTTATCACTTATATATCTTTCTTCTCTAACTTTATTTGTGTCAAAGACTTGTTCAAAATCTTCACTTGAATCACTCATCATTTTAAGTGAGTTCCATTCTCTAATTGCATCAGTCATATAATCATCGATTTTTTTGTGATTAACATAAGGAACTGAATCTCCTGCAAAACGATTATATAAAACAATACCATTAGTATCTAATCTCTTGTTTATACTCTCCAAATAATAACAAGAATTTTTATAGATATATGTTCCTTTTAATTCAAAAGTATCTAAAAATGGTGTATCTTTTTCATCAAAGAATATACTACTCCACTTTTTATATCTATTAACATTTACAACTTCGTTATCTATTATCAATGGACCAATAGGGTACAAACTACCTCCCTGCCAAAATGAACCATTTATAGCAGCAAGAGTTTTCAAATGATTTGTTGAATCAAATTCAGAAACCATTTCATGCAATCTTTGGTTTTCACTAATTGTATTTAATGGTTTTACAATATTAAAAACCAAATCTTTACTATTTAAATTATATTCTATAATATGAGCACAAATTTTAACTTTTTTAGTTCCAATCATTAATTTTTTATATTTTAGCCCATTATAAAGTTTTTTTTCGGTAATTATAGTATAATTGAGCTTTTTAGAATACAAATCATCACAAATTATGAACAAAAGTAAACTCATCAGAAGGAATATTTTCAATTTAATTCTCATTAATTGTCATTTATTTTGAATGTAATATATGTATTGTTGAGAAAATTATAATAATAAATCATAAGTTTGTGGATAATATTTAAAACATTTTGAGAATTTAATGATTTTTGAAACAATAATTTTTGAAAAAAGAGACAACTTTGCAATTATTACACTTAATAGACCTGATAAATTAAATGCTTTAAATAAGCAAATGTTTGATGATTTAAATTCGGCAATTGAATTTGTCGAATTAAATGACGATATAAAAGGACTGATATTAACTGGGTCAGGAGAAAAAGCATTTGCAGCAGGTGCAGATATAGTTGAATTACATTCGTCAGATAGCAAAAGTGGTAAATTGTTTTCAGAATATGGTTCTAAAGTGATGCTTAAGTTAGAACAATTAAGAAAGCCAGTAATTGGAGCAATTAATGGATTTGCTCTTGGTGGAGGCTGTGAATTAGCTTTATCTTGCCATATTAGATATGCATCTGAAAATGTAAAGTTCGGTTTGCCAGAAGTAAATCTTGGAATATTCCCTGGATATGGTGGTACTCAAAGACTAAGTAGATTAATAGGAAGAGCAAAAACTATGGAAATGATATTATGTACTGCTTTTATTGATGCAAACGAAGCAAAAAGACTTAATTTAGCAAATGATATTTTCCCAATTAATGAATTATTACCAAAATCAATTGAACTAATGAATACTATTTTATCAAAAGGTATATTGGCAGTTAGTGCTGCAATAGATTGTATCTTAGCTTCAGATGAACTTTCACCATTAGAAGGTTTGGCTTATGAATCGAGAAAGTTTGGAGAAATTTGTGGTACAAATGACTTCAAAGAAGGAACAAAAGCATTTATTGAAAAAAGAAAACCAGAATTTAAAGGTAATTAAAAAGAAATATGATTAAGTTTAAAACAAGAAAATTAGTAAGTCCACCAGATTTAAATCCAGCAAATACACTTTTTGGAGGACAACTACTAAGATGGATAGATGAAGAAGTTGCAATATATTCTATGACAAAGCTTGGTTCAAGCCATGTCGCTACAAAATATATATCTGAAATAAATTTTATTAGTCCAGCATATCAAGGTGATATATTAGAGATTGGTGCTGAAGTAATTGCGTTAGGGAAAACTTCAATTACATTAAGATGTGAAGTTAGAATTAAAGATACTGAAACTTTTATTTTGAAAATAGATAAATTTGTAATGGTGCACTTAGATATGAATGGAAGACCTAAACCTCATAACACTACTTTTGAAAATATTAAACTAGATTAAATTGCTTTGCAACATATTACAATTTTTTCATTTAGCAAAATTTATTTATTTATTGGATAAATTTTATTTATCTTGCTTTACAAAATTCAACAATCAAATAAAAAATGAATATTATTCTGATAACAACAGAGCTTGAACCTTTGGCAAAGTCGGGAGGTTTGGCTGATGTAACTTCATATTTGCCAAGAGAATGGGAAAAACAAGGTCATAATCCTATTATAATTATGCCAAAATATGGTTTTATTGATTTTTCGCATTTAAATTTGCAAAATACATTGAAAAGTATTCCTGTTCCTATGGGCTTAGTAACTGAATATGCTGGATTATGGAAGTGCAAATTACCTTATAGCAATGTTGATATTTACTTATTAGAAAATGAAGAATATTTTTTTAGAAATGGAATTTATGGAGATCCTAATGAATTTCAGGATAATGACAAAAGATTTACATTTCTATCAAGAGCAGCATTTGAAGTAGCCAAAGCAATTGATTTTACTCCAGATATTATACAAGCACATGATTATCATACAGCTCCCTCATTAGCATTTTTAAAAATATTTTACAAAAATGACCCAAGGTTTGCTAAAACTGCAGGTATATTTACTATTCATAATTTAGCATTTCAAGGAAAATTTAATCCATTTAGATTTATGGATTTTTCTGGTTTTGGTATGAAAGAATTTTATCTTGGTTCTTGGTTTGAAAGTGATAATATGGTTAACTTTATGAAAATAGGAATAATGTTTGCCGATAAAATTACTACAGTTAGTCCAACTTATTCAAATGAAATAAGAATGCCTTATTATAGTGAAGGAATGCAAGAACCTTTGAACATTAGAGGTAATGATTTAATTGGAATAAGTTGGACTAACTGTAGTAATTTTATCGGCAAACATTATTCCTATTTTCATAAAGTTAACCATATTATCAC
>JAYTXK010000537.1:0-15120 GCA_043743005.1 Ignavibacteriota bacterium | reverse complement strand
TCGATTACTTGTTTTAGAAAATCGTTATCATACCCAACACCTTTGGGAGTACGACCATTATTGACATTTACATCATTTATATAACCGTCATTGTATTTTGCAGTTATATATTTCCAAAGTTCTCTCCATCTTTCAGTTACTTGTTCTGATTGGCTAACAGAATAATCAGTTAAGTAAGATACAGCCATTTTTGGATCTTGTTTGTAAATATCCAAAGCAGTTTTTTCAATGTAAGGTTGCATAGTTAAAAATTTATCTTCAAAATAAGATTGAACTTTTCTAACATCTTCTGAAATATATTTATATTTTGTATATGCTTTATTTGCAACTAAGTTAAATACCCACCAAGCTGAATTCCAATCAAATTCTCTAATTGAGCCACCGGTGTAACATTTAGGAGTTTCGCCTAAACAAGAATAAAGTGGAATATAGCAAGAAGTAGCAGCATCATCTACTCCATACCAAAGTACACCAGCAATTTCTCTTGGCAAATCACTTCGCATTTGAGCAATAAATGAAAAGGCAGTTTGTTGTGTAGAAATAGGTCTTTCCCAAGCATATTTGCTCACAGTATCACCTTTCATTTTCCATTCTAATCCTTTCCATCTATATGGACAGCCATAAGGTCCAGCTGCTAATCCTTTTGTCATATCATAAGGCGTACCTTCAAAATGATCTCTCATCCAATTTTGTAAATCTTTAACTGAGATTTTTTTGTCAGGTTTGATAAATAATGGATATGGTTCTGCACCTTCAACTGCTCTAAAATAATCATCTTTAATGTTTTGATTTGGTGCTGCAAGCGAATAAAATCTCCAAACTCTTCCTTCACAAAAAAGAGCTGATTCAATATCAATCGCATTAAAAGTATCAGAAAAACTAAATTTACCATTGTACTCTTTATAAATCCCTTTCTTTTTGGCAAATTCAATAATATCTTTTGAATAAATACAATTGTTTGGGTCATCAAAAATGATTTCTTTAATTCTTGATTGGTTGGCATGAGCAGCTATATAACCATCTGGGATTCTACGAGCCACAAAGTTAATTCCTTTTTGGCTTTTCCCTTTTGCAATCACATCCATTATCCAAACTTCATTAGGGTCAGCAATAGAAAAAGACTCCCCAGATGAATAATATCCATATTCTGCAGTTAATTCTTCCATTACTTTAATTGCTTCTTTAGCAGTTTTAGACCTTTGAAGTGCTAAGTAAATTAAAGAACCATAATCTATAATTCCAGTTGTATCTCTTAGTGAATCTAATCCACCGAAAGTAGTTTCACCAATTGATACTTGCCATTCGTTCATATTTCCAACTACAGCGTAAGTGTGCTTGATTTGCTTGATTTTTCCTAAAAATTTACCTGAGTCCCAATCATAAATCATAACACTTTCATTTTCTTGCCAATCTTTGGCTGGCTTGAAATAAAGTGGCTCCATAAACCCACCAGCATCAGCTGCATAAGTAATCATAGTTGAACCATTTGATGAAGCACCTTTGCTTACCAAAAAATTTGTGCATGAATTTGAATCTATACTGAATGTACAAATTAAGATAAGAGAAATTATTATTTTATTCATTTAATTAAATGTTAGTTTTTACAAAATTCAATTTAACAACAAATTTGGTTTAATTCAAATAAAAAAAAGGTCAGCTTCAAAATTGAGGCTGACCTTAAAGAAAAATAAAAAGTATTTATCTTACTTAGTAATTAATAATTGTCCACTTTGGTATTGGTTTCCAAGTTGTACAGTATAATTATAAACTCCAGAAGCAAGTACTTTGGTATTCAAATCAAAGCTGTGTTTACCAGATGAAAGATTCCCATTATAAATATTTGATAAAACTCTACCAGTATTATCTGAAATAAATACCTTAACTATGCCATCATTAGGGATTTCAAAACTAATTTTAGCATTGTCATAAGATGGAGTAGGAGTTACATTTGCTTTAAAATCATATTGTTCTCCATTTTCTACCGAAGACATATCCATAGTTTTAAATTTAAACATAGTTGACCAAGGACCATTTCCTCCTTCGTTCCATCCTCGAGTTCTCCAATAGTAAGTTGTGAAAGAAGCCAAATCGTAAATTCTTCTTTCAGTACCCCAAGTTTTATCATCATAAACAGTAGTAGCAAAGTCCAAAACTTTTGATAGTTGGAACTGATAACCACCATCTAAGTTATTTGCATATTCTTGAGTACGAGGTACTCCTGACCAAGTAAATAATATGTCAAATATTTTTACATTTGATGTATCGTTTGGTGGAGTTAGTAATTTTGCCAAATCAGTAGGAGCAAATGCAGTAGTTCTAAACTTTCTTCCAACAGCATAGTTGGATCTACCAGAGTCATTTATAGAAGCTACTCTCCAATAGTAAATTGAATAGTAAGGTAAGTTATTCACTTTAAATGTTGTATCTACTACTGTTGTACTATCTACTAATAATGTTGCAAAACTTTCTTGAACAGAAATTTGGACTCTATATTTTAATGCTCTTGCTGCTTTTTTCCAAACTAATTTACCATCAATTGGGAACTTAATCGCATCGGCAGCAGGAGAAAGCAAAAATGGTACTTCAGCTCCAATATATCCTGTACTAAATTTAAATGCAGGCGACCAAGGTGAGCTACCATTCGGATCGTTTGTTCTAACTTTCCAATAATATGTTGAATTAGGTTGGAAACCACCTAATGTAATCTCTGTATTTTGAACTCCACTTCTACTTGGGTCTATAACAGTTGTAAAACTACTTGAATTTGAAAATAACAAATCATATGACAATGCACCAGAAACAGGTGACCATTTAAACAAAGTACTTAATGTAACTGTTGTTGAATTATTAGCAGGTAAAATTAAATTAGGATAACCAATTAATGTAGTAAATGATCTTGAAGGCGACCAATCACTTACACAAGTACCAAAAGTTTGTCTGGCTCTCCAATAGTAAACAGTACTATATTTATTTAAAATAACATCTTTTGTAATATCAATCATAGTTGTATCTAAAACTTTATTACTTGCAAAAGTGGGGTCTGTACTTACTTGCACATTGAAATTTGAAATTTGACCAACATTTACCCATTTCAAATTTACTTTGATAGGCATACCTGTTGTTCCACTTACTGGAGATTGCAAGTCTGGTGAAGAAATTGCAGTTACCAAACTTCTTGTAAGCGACCAATCAGATGAATTATTTGCATCTTTAGCTCTTACTCTCCAAAAGAAAGTAGATGAAGGATTGTTAAATAAGTAAGCAGCAGCTGAATTTGTATAAGTTTGTGAATTAACAATATTATTTATAAGGAAGTTTGAATTTGTTGCTATATTGATTTCATAACCAGTCGCACCAGGTACATCTGCCCAATCAAAAATAGCATTCATAGGTACACAAAGTTGACCATTAGCTGGTAAAGTCATAGTTGGGCTTGGGTACATTGTTTTAAATGAATTTGATGAAGACCAAGCAGAAGAACAAGAAGCTCCGTTCGACTTAACTCTCCAGAAATAATCAGTATTATAATTACTAAATGTACCACTATTAAATGCATTTGAAGAAAGAGCTCCAAATGTATTTGAAGAACTAAAACTTGGATTATTAGCATATTCTAAATCATAACTTGATGCACCTGACATATTTGTCCAACTTAATGAAGTATTCAAAACATTACCACTTGAACTTACTGATGGGAATGGATTTGTTGGAACACCTACAATAGTTGTAAACGAACTTGTGTTTGACCAATCTGTTTGGCAACCAGAATTAAATGAAGCTGATGCTCGCCAAAAGTAATTAGTAAAATTAGCTGGCAAGCTAACTGCTCCAAATGTATTTGAAAAAGTTAAAGATTGAGTTTGAGTAGAGCTATAATCTGCAACATTTGAAACCTGAATTTTATATAATGAAGCACCAGTAACTTTACTCCAATTAAAAGTAGATGATAGTTGCACACAACCAACATTTACAGGTGAAGTTAAAGTTGGTGAACTCGATTTTGTAGTAAAACTCTTTGAAGATGTCCAATAAGGGCTATTATTATCCCCAGTAATGTTAGTACCAACTCTCCAATAATAAACTATATTTGGCGATAACGACAATGATGTATAAGTTAAAGATGCTGTTGAGCCAGTTTCAGCAAAAGGAGCTGAAAAAGTATTAGAATAGCTAACTTGGATTGAATAATTTGCAACATTGCCAATTACTTGATCCCAATTAAAAACAACAGGTACTGAAACACAAGCATCACCATCAGAGGGTCCTCTTAGAATTGTTGCTTGAGAAAATACATCGTTTGATATTATAAACAAACAAAGTACCCATAAATATTTTAATTGTTTGAGTCTATTTGATAAATTAGACATAAATACTCCTTGAGAATATACGTTTTTAAAAATTAATATTTTTCTATTACTACAAACTTAATGATAAATATACAATTTTTTTACAAAAGATTACAATAATTTAACATATTGTTAACATTTTTATCAACATTATGTATAAATTCACAACCATTTGTAATAAAATTGATATTTAAAATTTACAATTGTTTATTTACTATCAAAAGAGTAGTTTTTTAGTGAAGATATTTTTTGTTAATTTGAATATGGAATTGAAACAAATTTAAGAAAAGTAATGTCAACAAATACTCAATCTGCAAAGAAAATTTCTAAAATGAACACTTTAAAAGAGCAAGCAGTTGCCGGTGGTGGAATATCAAGAATAGATAAGCAACATAAATTAGGCAAATTAACAGCTCGTGAGAGAGTAAATACATTGCTTGATGAAGGTACATTTCGTGAAATGGATATGCTTGCTCATCACCATTCATCAGATTTTGGATTAGACAAAACTGTTTTTCTTGGTGATGGTGTAGTAACAGGATATGGGCAGATTGATGGAAAGCAAATTTGTATATTTTCTCAAGATTTCACTGTGCTTGGTGGTTCTCTTGCAGAGCAGCATGGAAGAAAAATTTGTAAAATTATGGATTTGGCTATGAAAACAGGAGTGCCTGTAATTGGATTAAATGATTCGGGTGGAGCAAGAGTGCAAGAAGGAGTAATTTCTCTTGGGGCTTATGCTGATATTTTTCTTAGAAATACTTTAGCTTCTGGTGTGGTTCCACAAATTTCATTGATTTTAGGTCCTTGTGCTGGTGGTGCAGTTTATTCACCTGCTATTACTGATTTTATAATAATGGTAAAAAACACTTATATGTTTGTAACTGGTCCTAAAGTAGTACAAACAGTAACTCATGAAAATTTAACAAGTGAAGAATTGGGTGGAATTTCAGTTCATGGTTCAAAATCTGGTGTTGCTCATTTTACTTGTGAAAATGATTTGGAAGCATTGGAAATTGTTAGAAAATTATTAACTTACATACCTTCAAATAATTCTGAAGAGCCACCTTTTAAACTAACAACTGATGATAATAATAGAATTGACGAAAGTTTAAATAATATTATTCCTGAAAACCCAAATCAACCTTATGATATTAAAGAAGTAGTACGCACTATTGCAGATAATAGTGAATTTTTAGAAGTTCACGAAGAATATGCAGGGAATATTGTTGTAGGGTTTATACATCTTGGTGGACGCTCAATTGGTGTTGTGGCTAATCAGCCAATGGTACTTGCAGGAGTGCTTGATATTGATTCATCTAAAAAAGCTGCTCGTTTTATTCGCTTTTGTGATTGTTTTAATATTCCAATTCTTACATTGGAAGATGTACCTGGGTTTATGCCAGGAAAAGTGCAAGAATGGGGTGGAATAATTTCAAATGGTGCAAAATTACTTTATGCTTATTGCGAAGCTACTGTTCCAAAAGTAACAGTAATTACTAGAAAAGCTTATGGTGGTGCTTATGATGTGATGAGTTCTAAGCATATTAGAGGTGATTTTAATTTTGCTTGGCCCTCTGCAGAAATAGCTGTAATGGGTGCAAAGGGTGCAATTGAAATTATTTTCAAAAAAGAAATGGACGAAGCTGAAGACAAAGTAGCAAAAGAAGCTGAATTAATTGAAGAATATAATGAAAAGTTTGCTAATCCATATATTGCTGCATCTTATGGATATATTGATGATGTTTTTGAACCAAAATTTACCAGATCAAGATTAATTGAGGCATTCAAAATGTTAGAAAATAAAGTTGATAAAAATCCTTATAAAAAGCACGGTAATATTCCACTTTAAGTATAGAAAGTTATTATTAAAACATCTAATTTTGGTGTTTTTTATAAAACTACAAAAAACTTGAATGCTATTTTACAAATGTACTTAACTATTCGTTATAGTTTAATTTATTTTTCTCTCAAAAACTACTTTTCCATTTACAATTGTTGCAATTACTTTTGTGTTTATTATTGAGCTTTGTTTTTTGTCTTTAAAGTCATTATCTATTATTGTAAAATCTGCATCTTTTCCTACTTCTATAGACCCTCTTTTATGTGCAATATTAGAAGCTTTGTGTGCATTAATAGTATAAGCATCGAGAGCATCATCGATGGATATCCGTTCTTCTGAAAACCAAGAATTTTCTTCCTCAAAAGGAATACGGTTTATAAATCCATCTATTCCCAAAAATGGATTTTGTGATTCTATAGGAAAATCTGAGCCACCAGCTAAAATAGCATTTTGTTGAATCAAGCTTTTCCAAGGGTAGGCATAATTTGCCCTAATGCCAATACGATTTATCATCATTTTAGCATCTGAAAGGAAGTGAATTGGTTGTACTGCTGCAAAAACACTTAGTTTAGCAAACTTTTCAATATCATTCGGATGTACTATTTGAGCATGTTCAATTCTAAATAAATTTTCTTTAGGAGAAAATCCTTCTTCTCTCAGTTTTTCATAAGTTTGAAGTACAAGTCTATTTGCAGCATCACCAATAGCATGAGTAGCAATTTGAAAACCTTTTTTAATTGCTACTCTCATTTTCTTTTTAAATTCAATTGATTTTAAAAACAAGATTCCTTTTGTTTTAGAATCGGAATATGGTTCAAGCATTGCAGCACCTCGAGAACCAATAGCTCCATCAGCATAAAATTTTACTCCAGCAATTCGTAACATTTCAGATTCAAATGGATGAATATTTGCTTTCAAATATTCATCAGTTTGCCCTGTAACGTAGCTTGTTACTCTTATTGGCAACTGATTTTTTGAATTCAAATCCTCAAATGCTTCTAAAATATTAGGCATTACATCCATATCATGAATTTCAGTAAGTCCATTTTCTGCACAATGTTTTAGAGCCTCCAGAATAAATCGCTTTTTAACTTCAAACTTATAATCAGGGATAAAATGGCGTATAAGCTGCATAGCATTATCTAATAGAATTCCAGTTGGTTTTCCACTTTTAAATCGTTTAATTTCACCACCACGTGGATCTCCTGTAAGTTCATTCAATCCAGCAATTTCCATTGCTTTTGAATTTACCCATGCTGCATGCCCATCTACTCTTATTAAAAAAACAGGAATATTAGGAAATGCTTCATCTAATATTTTATGATTAGGGAATTTTTTTGAATGCCATAATTCTTGATTCCATCCTCTGCCAACAATCCAATCACCACGATATTTATCAAAATTAACTGCACGCTCAATGCAAGCATTTGGACTTGTAAGTCCATCTAAATTTAATCCATTAAGTTTGATTCCTAATCCAAATATATGAGCATGGCTATCTACTAATCCAGGTAAAACATAAGCATTTGGATATTTTATAGTTTTACCATCAATATTAAATTCTAATTCTCCATCAGTTTCGTTTACTGATGTGATTTTTCCATTATTAATTTCTATTTTTAATTTTAGTGGTTTGGGCATTTTATTTTATAATTTAATACAACAATCTTTTGGACAAACTAAAACACACTGTGGCTCACTATGGTAACCCTCGCATTCAACACATTGACTTGGGTTAATTTCAAAATAATCATCACCCATATAAATTGCTTTGACTGGGCATTCTCTTTCACATCTTGCACAGTTGATACAATCTGTAGTAATTGTTAGAGCCATTTACTTTCCAATTTATTTTTCCAAACTTTAATAATAACTTCGATTTCTTCAAGTTTAGAATCCTGATTATTTTTAAAAATATTGATAATTGAATTAATTATTTTCAAATTGTAATAATAAGCTAATTCAAAAATAACATAAAAAAAGGTTTCAATTTTAGATAAATGTTTTTCAGCAAATAAAATTTTAGTTGTATATAGTAATTTAACACTATTTAAATTAGTGTTCTGTGTTCTACTAAAGCCTCTATAATGAATAACTTCAGAGAATGTATTTAAAACAACTTTCCAATTATTTTTAGATAATTTATAACAAAAGTCTATTTCTTCAGTAAAGAAAAAGTAATCTTCATCAAATCCTTTAATTTGATTAAATGCTTTTTTGCATATTAACAATACCGCCCCATCACAGTAACTAACTTTAATCAACTTTTTTTTTGTGAACCCAGATTTGTATAATAATGGTTTACATATTCTATTAATAGCAGTAATAAAAAACAAATCCTTTAATCCAAATATCAATCCAGGATAGTCACCGTTAGATCTTTGCCAAGATAAATCAGGATAAATTTGCTGTGGTGCAATAACTCCAGTTGTTTTATCCAAATGATTTAAAAGTTCGTTCAAAGTGTTGTCTAAAAAAATTACATCAGTATTAGAAACAATAAAATAATCAGAATTTGATGACTTAACACCAATATTAACAGCCTTTGCATAACCATAATTGTCAGGATTTTGGATAATTATGACATTAGGCAAATTTTCTTTAATTAATTCAATAGTATTGTCTTTAGAATTGTTATCTACTAAAATAATATTAAACTGAATAAAACTGCAGGTATCATAAATAGATTTAATACAGTTATAAGTAAGCTCTGCAGTATTATATGAAATTAAAATGAAATCAATATTTGTTACTTTTTCTTTCAAAATATCAAAATGAATTTACAACTAAGTGCAAAATAGGTATAAAATTTGTTAAATAATTTTAGCATTTAGCAAATATAGTTTTTACTTTGGAATAAAAATCTTTAGATTTGTAATTGCATAAATTTCAATTTAACAAATAAATATTGATAAAACGCGGAGGACTTTTAATTGAATAAGAATTTAGGAAAATTTACCTTAATTGGATTACCAATTATTATAGCCCTAATTCTTCTTTGGCCTACTTATAAAGCTATGGACTTGGAGAAACAGGAAGAACACACTTATGCTGCTGCAAAGTTGGCAAAGAACAGAGCAGATTCATTATCTTTGATTAACAAATTCAAAGAAAAATATGGAGAAGCACTTAAATCAGCTAAAGATAATAAGCTAAAATTAGGCTTAGATCTTCGCGGTGGTATGTACGTTACTTTGGAAGTTGATGTAGTTCAATTACTAAAAGAAAGTGCACAAAAAGAAGCAATTGATGATATCTTTACTGAAGTAATTGATAAAACTCATTATGAAGCATTAACAAGTGACGAAGATGCATTTAAAATTTTTCAAAGAAACTTTGATGCAATTGCTCGTCCAAAAGGTAAATCGTTAATTTCATATTATGACTTTGGAAATTCTAAAGAAGTAAGTGAAGAAAAAATCAAAGAAGGTTTGCAAAAAAACATTGGTGAAGCAATCGAACAAGCTCAACAAGTTATAAGGCAACGTATAGATAAATTTGGTGTTTCTGAGCCAAATATTCAATTGCAAGGTAACCGTAGAATTATGCTTGAATTGCCAGGTGTGAAAGATCAAGAGCAAATGAGAAATTTATTACAAACTACTGCTCGTCTTGAATTTAAGTTAGTAAGAAATAATCAATCATTAGTTCGTTCTTTTAGAAAAATTGATGATATATTGAAAAGCCAAGCAATGAGAAAAGCTGGAGTAATGCCAGATTTAAATGAAGCTGTTATGCCAGATTCTTTAAAGCAAGACTCAACTGCTAAATTGAAAAATCCAAAAGACCCTTATGCTGGGTTATCTAAAGATCAAGCTAAAATTCAATACAGAATGGATCATCAATTCACTACATTGTTTGTAACTCTTTATGCTTATGGTACTGAAGAAGCTAGAAAAACACAAATGGTAGATTATACTGTTGATGCTCCTGAAGGCGATTATATGTTTAGAATTGAGAAAGATTCTATAGACAAGTTTAATGAAATTTTAAGTCGACCAGAAGTTAAGAATTTAATTCCATTTGATATGGAAGTTGTAATTGCTGCAAAATCAGAAGGTGCAAGTGCTAAACAAAAACAAAAAATTGAAATATTTGATTTTTATGGTGTTAAAAAAGAATCAGAATTGGTTGGTGATGTTATAACAGATGCTGCTAAAAACATTGACCCAACTACAAATGCTTGGATAGTTAATATGAGTATGAACACTGATGGTGCTGAGAAATGGGCTCGTATCACTGGTGCTAACCTTAAGAAAAGAATTGCTATTGTATTAGATGGTAGAGTTTATTCAGCACCAACAGTACAAAGCAAAATTACTGGTGGTAGCTCTCAAATCTCTGGAATGGCTAATAGTGAAGAAGCCCACTTACTTGAAATTGTACTTAAAGCTGGTGCTTTGAAAGCTCCTGTTAAAATTATTGAAGAAAGAGTGATTGGTGCCTCTCTGGGTGAAGATTCTATAGCTTCAGGGGTAAAAGCATCTTTATTAGCATTTGCATTAGTAATATTATTTATGCTTTTGTATTATAGAAATGGTGGTATTATTGCCGATTTAGCAGTAATAATAAACGTACTGCTGATTTTATCAGTTATGACAATCCTAAAAGGTACTCTTTCACTTCCTGGTATTGCAGGTATTATCTTGACAATAGGTATGGCTGTGGATACAAATATACTTGTATTTGAAAGAATTAGAGAAGAATTAGCTTCTGGCAAAACATTACGTGCTTCAATTGATGTTGGGTTTAATAGAGCATTGCATGCTATTATTGACTCAAACGTAAATTCATTTATGACTGGATTGATACTTTACTTTTTAGGAACTGGGTTTATTACTGGATTTGCGTTGACTTTGATGATTGGTATCTTAACTACTTTGTTTACTGCAATTGTTGTATCTCGTGCAATGATTGAAATAAGTATTAGTAAAGCTGGTACAACTTACTTTAATTTTGGACAACCGAGTTCAGTAAAATAATTTTGGAAATGAGGATAAAATAAAATGCAATTTTTTAAAGAAACAAAAATAAACTTCGTTGGTCATAGATTACAGTTTTTCTATATATCTTCTATAATGAATGTAGTTGGTATATTAGCTATTATTACTGGATTTATGGGAATGCACTTTTTAGAACCAGAATACGGAATTGACTTTTCTGGTGGTACTGAAATAGCTGTAGCATTTAAAATGCCAGTATCAACTGAAATACTTCGTAAATTAATGGAAGATGAATTAAAAGGAAAGACTTCTGAACCAGAAATTAAATCATTTGGCAGTGAAAATCAATATCTTATTCGTATTACTGATGGAAATGATGGTCCAAAAATTGTAAAAGAAGCATTAGTTAAAAAATTTACTTCAAGCAAGTTTGAAATATTGAAAGTTGATAAGATAGGACCTAAAATTGGTAATGAGCTTAGAAAAAATGCTATAATGTCAATATTCTTAGCTTTAGGTGCCATGCTACTTTATATTTCATTCAGGTTTGAATTTACATTTGGTTTGGGTGCAATAATAGCAATCATTCATGATGTAATTGTAACAATTACAATTATTTTGATTGTTAATAAGATGAGAATACTGAATTTGGAAGTTAATCAAGGTATGCTTGCAGCTTTACTTACTGTTATTGGTTTCTCAGTACATGATACAGTAATTGTATTTGATAGAATTAGAGAAAATCGTGAGAAATTCAAAACTATGCCATTTCTTAATTTGATTAATTTGTCTATTAATGAAACTTTAAGTAGAACTATTAATACTGTATTAACTGTAGTTTTAGTATTATTAACAATTGTTGTTTTTGGTGGACCAGTATTGCAAGGATTTGCATTCACAATGTTAGTAGGTATTTTGGTAGGTACATATTCTTCTATATTTATCGCTTCTTCATTTGTAATTTGGTATTCTGATAGAAAATCTTTAGCAACAGCTATTCCTGTTAAAAAATGATAATTATAATATAAATTAAAGTTATAAAATGAGTGCAAATTCAAAATATATTTTTTCATTAATTGAAGATTTCAAAGTAAAGGTTTCACTGAATCAGAATGTTTTAGGAGGCAACGATGCTTTAGAATTTGGAAAAGCATTAAGTGAAGCAATTATTTCAAAACCATCTGCTATTTTGATTGACTTATCTTATGTTGAAACTATTAATAGTTCTGGTTTGGGAATGTTAGTTAGTGCCTTGAATGCAACGAAACAAGCTAATATAAATTTAGAATTAATTTCTGTTCCTTCTAAAATACTAGGTCTTTTAGAATTAACTCATTTGAATACTGTATTTACAATTACTAAGTAATTTTTCTTTTAGATTTTAAATTTTTGCTCCGTACTTTTAGTTCGGAGCATTATTTTTTATAAAAATAATATAACAAAAGGTCAAGTATGAGCGTAACATTAATAGTTGGAGCTCAATGGGGTGATGAAGGCAAAGGTAAAATAGTTGATCTACTAAGTAATGATGCTGAAATAGTTGCAAGATATCAAGGTGGAGCAAATGCAGGACATACTATAGTAATTGATGGTAAACAATATATTTTACATTTAATTCCATCAGGGATATTAAATGCAGGTGTAAAATGTGTTATTGGAAATGGAGTAGTAATTGACCCAGTTGCATTAATTAACGAAATTCAAATGCTAAAAGAACATGGAATTGATGTTACTGATAGACTTTTTATTAGTCATAGAGCCCATTTGATTATGCCATACCACAAAAAACTTGATGAGGCTCGTGAATCTGCAGGGAATGCTATTGGCACTACTGGTAGAGGTATCGGACCTAGTTATATTGACAAAGCTAAACGAACTGGTATTAGAATTGTTGATTTATTAGATAGAACTACATTTGAAGAAAAATTGAGATTAAATATTAAAGAGCATAATGAAGTTTTGACTAAAATTTATGGTCATAATGAACTTGATGTTGAAGAAATTGTTGAGACTTATTTAGAATTTGATAAGATAATTGATCCTTATGTAACTGATACAACATTACTTTTAAATCAAGCTATACAAGATGGAAAAAATGTAATTGTGGAAGGTGCTCAGGGAGCAATGCTTGATTTGGATCATGGCACTTACCCTTTTGTTACAAGTTCTAATCCTACTTCAGGTGGTGCGTGTACTGGTCTTGGCATACCTCCAACTTCTATTAATGATGTAATTGGAATTGTTAAGGCTTATGCAACTCGTGTTGGCAATGGTCCTTTTCCAACAGAATTAGATGATGAAATGGGTGAGTTTTTAAGAACTACTGGTCATGAATTTGGTGCAACAACAGGTAGAAAACGCCGTTGTGGTTGGCTTGATTTGTTTGCATTGAAATATTCAGTAATGGTAAATGGAATTAATAAAATTGCTCTTACCAAACTTGATGTTCTAGATGAATTAAAAGAAATTAAAGTCTGTATTGGATATAGTATTAATGGAAAATCTTTAAAATCTCTTCCTGCAGATTGTAAAGTATTGGAAAATGTAAAACTTGAGTACATTACTCTTAAAGGTTGGAATACATCATTGGCAGGCATTACAAAATACAATAATCTACCTCAAGAAACGAAAGATTATATTACTTATATTGAAAATTATGTTGGTGCAAAAGTAACAATTGCTTCAATTAGCCCTGATAGAGCTGATACTATTTTAAGATAATACTTTTAAATTTATAATATTTAATCTATGAACCTCGAAAGTTTTAAAGAAATATTGACTGAAAAAACTCAATCTCTTGGCTTTCAAGATTTAGGTATCGCACCATATATTTTACTTTCTGAAGAAATCAAAAATTATAATAATTGGCTTGACAATAATAATAATGCTGATATGAATTGGATGGAAAGAAATATCGATAAACGTGAAGACATTAGTTTAATCCTACCTGAAGTAAAATCTGTAATTGTTTTAATGTATAAATACAAAACACATTTTGAACATAATACTAATATTGGCAAAATTGCTCGATATGCTTGGGGAACTGATTACCATGAAATTATTCCTCCCAAACTAAGAGAGATTGAAAGGCTACTTTTTGAACACCAACCAAATTCAAAATCTAAAAGTTATGTAGATACTGGTGCTGTGCTAGAAAAAGACTGGGCAATTAAGGCTGGAATTGGCTGGCAAGGAAAAAACAGCTTGGTATTAAACAAAAAAGAAGGGTCATATTTTTTTATTTCTGTAATTTTTACAACAATTGACTTTCAATCTCAACCAATAGTAATAAAAGATTATTGTGGTAAATGCACTAAATGTATTGATGCCTGCCCAACTGGAGCAATCACTTCACCTAAAATTGTAGATTCAAAAAAATGTATTTCTTATTGGACTATTGAAGCAAAAGCTGAAAAAACAATTCCTGAAGAAATAAAATCAAATTTAAATGGCTGGGTATATGGATGTGATATTTGCCAAGAAGTTTGTCCTTGGAATAATCATAGGGTAAAACCCAGTTTAGACATATTACTATTTCCAAGAAATGACGAAACAAATCTAAAATTAGAAGAAATAAAACAAATGAGTCAAGAAGAATTTAGTTTAAGGTTTTCCAAATCCCCTATAAAAAGACCTAAACTCGCTGGATTAAAGCGTAATGCTGAGGCTTTAATAGATATAATTATTACACAATCAGATAATTAATTGATAGATAAATTTATGACATCACTCGCCAATAATCTTTAAAAGTACTCTTTTTGAACGTTTCCCATCAAATTCCCCATAGAATATTTGCTCCCAAGGTCCAAAATCAAGTTTGCCATTTGTGATTGCAACTGTTACTTCTCTATCCATAATTTGCCTTTTTAAGTGAGCATCAGCATTATCTTCAAATCCATTATGTCTATATTGAGAATGTGGGTTTTCTGGTGCTAATTTTTCAAGCCAAAGCTCAAAATCTTGATGTAATCCTGATTCATCATCATTA
>JAYTXK010000536.1:0-3384 GCA_043743005.1 Ignavibacteriota bacterium | reverse complement strand
ATTTATCACAAGAATCAATTTGATTTTCAATTACAATTGGTTCAATACAATTAACAGTTTTAGCAAATTGTAATGCTAATGCTTCTTTGCCAATTCCTTCCATTCCCCAGAATAAATAAGAACTTGAAATTCTATTTTCTAAAATTGATTTTTGTAATATTTTCTTAACTCTTGATTGTCCAATTATATTCTTCCAAGACATAATGCTTTAATTTTCCTTTTTAAAAAGTTTTTAAATTTAAGTTATTTTTATTTATACAAATTATCAATTTTCAACATAACATTTTATACTTTTATTATACAATTAAAAAGTTTAATTTTGTAATCAATAATAAAACTAAAAACAAATAATTTATGAGTATAAAAAATGGGTAGAAGACCTGGCTCTCTAAATAAACCAAAAAATCCCTTAGCTATTAAAAAAGTAGTTAATAAAAATAATAACGAAGTAAAAGTTGAAAGAAGAGGAAGACCTGCTAAAATTGGCAATTCTAAATTAATATTGGCAAAATCAAAATTAAATACTAATACCAAAAAAGTATTACCTCATATTGAATTAAATTTGTCAAAATCTGAAATGATTAAAGCATTGAGATTTATGTTAACTTCAAGACTAACTGACGACAAACACTTAACTTTAGTAAAGCAAGGAAAATCATTTTTCCATATTGGTTGTAGTGGACACGAGTGTATTCAAGTAGCTGTTGGAATGAATTTACAAGCTTCAGATTGGGGTTGGACATATTATCGTGATATGGCATTTTCTTATGCAAAAGGAATGACTACTCGAGATTACTTTTTATTGGCTTTTGCCAAAAAAGATTGTCCAGCTACTGGTGGTCGCCAAATGCCTGGACACTTTGGCAATCCAGCACTAAATTTGCCTACTCAATCTTCACCAACTGGAACTCAATTTTTAAATGCTACTGGCTGTGCATTAGCAAGTGCCAAAGCAGGAACTAAAGAAGTTACTTATGTTGCATCTGGCGATGGAACTACCTCGCAAGGTGAATTTTATGAAGCTGTAAATTGGGCAAATAGAGAAAAATTACCAATCGTATTTTGTATTCAAGATAATGGTTATGCTATATCAGTATTAAGAAAAGACCAATCAATGGGTACTTCAGTTTCTGATGGATTTGCTGGATACAAAAACTTAAAGAAAATGCACATTGATGGAACTAATTTCTTTGATTCAGTTCGCGCATCGAGAGAAGCAATTGAATATATGAGAGCTGGAAAAGGTCCAGTTCTATTACACGCTGATGTAGAAAGACTTTTACCACACTCTTCATCTGATGATCATAAAAAATATAGAGATGCAGAAGAATTAGCAGAAATAGCTAACAAAAGAGATTGTATTAAAATATTGACTGAATACTTAACTAAAAACAATATAGCAAGTGCAAAGGAAATTGAAGAACTATGGGTGGAAGTTAAAAAAGATATAAATGAAGCTGCAGATTGGGCTTGGGAACAAGCAGACCCAATAGCTTCTGAATCACTTAAAGAAGTATTTGCAGATGAATCAACAAGTAACCTGCCTTATGCTACTTCTGAGCCTACAAGTGGCATAGAAGCTGTATTAGTTGATGGAATTAATCATGCTCTAAAAGAAGAAATGCAACTTAATCCTAAAATGCTAATTTTTGGTGAAGATATTGCCGACCCTAAAGGTGGTGTATTTACCGCAACTCGTGGATTAAGCGATATGTTTGGCGAAAAAAGAGTATTTAATTCTCCTCTTGCAGAAGCCTCAATAGTAGGGGTTGCATTAGGATTAGCTGTTAGAGGTTACAAGCCAGTAATTGAAATTCAATTTGGTGATTACATTTGGCCCGCTTTTATGCAGTATAAAAATGAAATAGCTACAATGAGATACCGTTCTAATGGTGGATTTTCAGCTGCTGTTGTTACTCGTGTTGCTGTTGGTGGATATATTCATGGTGGGCTTTGCCACTCTCAAAATATAGAAGCAATTTTCTCTCATATCCCCGGTATTCTGATTGCTTATCCAAGTAATGCAGCAGATGCTAAAGGACTTCTAAAAACTGCATGTCGTTTGCAAGATCCAGTTTTATTCTGTGAGCATAAAGGTATGTATAGACTTCCTTTTGCTAAAGCCTTTGAAGGTGATGAAAATTACCTTATTCCATTTGGTAAAGGTAAAATTGTAAGTGAAGGTAATGCTGCAACTATCGTTACTTATGGTATGGGTGTAAAAGACTCTATGAATGCTGCCAAAAGAATAGAAAAAGATTTAGGCAAATCTGTTGAAATTATTGACTTACGTACTATCGTTCCTTGGGATAGAGAAATAGTAATTAACTCAATTAAGAAAACTAATAGAGCTTTGATTGTACACGAAGATACTATGCAAACTGGTTTTGGTGCCGAAATTGTTGCAAATATTGCTGATGATTGCTTTAACTTTTTAGATGCTCCTGTTCGCAGACTTTGTGCAAAGGATTCGCATATTCCTTATCATCCTAATTTTGAAGATGATGTACTACCAAGTGAAAACAAAGTTTATGATGAATTAGTTAAATTATTAAATTTCTAAAATTATATAATTTAATTGTTTTTTTGTAATTAAATAATTTTAAGCTCCAATTTCTAATAGTTATTTGAGCTTTTTTTATATTTATTCTAATAAATTTATTTGTAGATAAAATCATCTTTAAGCAAATTCTTTATTTCATTATATTTAATCAATATTTCAAATACTCCTTCAGAGTAACTTGCTATTTCGTATTGATTAAAAGTAAATATTAACCCTATGTTTGAAATAACAAAATTTGAATTCAATTCAAATTTCTTATTAGGAAACCAAAAGTCTTCTTGGATAACAGAGTCAATTTTATTTATAGGTATATTAATATATTTTGCATAAGCAATTTTGCCAATACTATCTAATTGTGATTTATAATTTGGTTTTAAAATTGAATCTAAAGTTAAGATATTTCCTGTTTTTGAATTTAAATTCAAATACTCTTTATAATATCCAGGGTGTGCTCCACCAGTATAACAATTCAAATTTGATGAAATACTAATATAATTCTTTTCATTATATTCAATCTCCATAATATTATTATAATACCAACTAAGCTCCTCAAATGAATCGTCATCATTGATATTTTTTTCATCAGCTGGATTACTATCTGCATCTTTATCATCTTGATACGATTTGAAAACAGCAATTAATTCATCATTTATAAAATTTTCTAAAGAAAAACGAATAGAAGATTTTTTATCTATTTTATTTAAAAAATAAGGTAATATTAAATTGTTGATTTTTATGTTTATTAAGCTATCTTTTACTTTTATAATTGGATGCAAAACTTGAATTTCATATTGCAAGTCATTGAAAGAGTAATAATCTTT
>JAYTXK010000535.1:0-5350 GCA_043743005.1 Ignavibacteriota bacterium | reverse complement strand
ATTGAGTTATATGAACTCTATCTGTCGAAAGAAGTGGATTTATTGAGCTTAATAGAGAACACAAAACGAGTAGTCCAACCCAAATAAATATTTTATTATTAACAAAAAATAATGGTTCGTTTAACCATATATGTTTATAAATCATATACACGAATAATAAAATAACAATCAAATCTGATGTAGTTACTCCGTAAGACCCAAGAGCAAAAATCTGAAATAATTTTAGAAAAAAACAACTTGAAAAAACACTATATATAAAAAATTGAATCAAAAAATTCCTTGATTAAGTTTTATTGATAATTTTTCAATCATATCTTTGGTCATAGTCTCTAAATCAAATTCTGGTTTCCATCCCCATTCATTTCTTGCAGATGAATCATCAATAGATTGAGGCCAACTATCTGCAATTGCTTGTCTATAATCTGGTTTGTATGTAATTTCAAATTCAGGAATATGCTTTTTAATTTCATTAGCAAGTTCTTTTGGGTTAAAACTCATAGCTGCTAAATTAAAATCTGAATGATGTTTCAAATTTGCAAAATCAGCTTCCATTAAGTCGATTGTTGCTTTTAAACAATCTGGCATATACATCATTGGTAAAGTAGAGTTTTCATTTAAAAATGAAGTGTATTTTTTGTTTTTGATAGCTTCATAAAATATTTCAACAGCATAATCTGTAGTACCACCACCGGGAAGGGTTTCAGAGGAAATAATACCCGGATAGCGAATTCCTCTACAATCTAATTTGTATTTTTGAACAAAGTAGTCGCATAATATTTCACCAGCTACTTTAGTAACTCCATACATAGTTGCTGGTTTTAAAACTGTTTCTTGAGGTGTATTTGTAGTTGGGATTCCACTTCCCCAAACAGCAATAGAGCTTGGAATAAATAGTCTTTTTAATTTATGTTTTAATGCTAATTCAAGCACATTTAATGTACCATTTATATTAACATTCCAACAAAAAATTGGATCTTTCTCTCCAGTAGCAGATAGTATAGCAGCCAAATGGTAAATGATTTTTATATCATATTTTGAAATTAATTTATCTAATTTTGCTTTATCCATAACATCAAGTGTTTCAAATATTCCACCACTTGAAAGAGATTCATTTATATTTAAGTCTGAAGCAATAATATTATCAGTTCCATATTTTGCTCTTAGAGCTTTAATTAATTCTGTTCCAATTTGTCCAGAAGCTCCTGTTACTAAAATCTTTTCCATTTTTTAAATTGCTATAAATTGTTAAAATATAAACTGCAATTTAAGTCTTTTTATAAAAAGTATTATGTAATAAATTTTATTTTTCAATATTAATTTTTAACAACTGAGATTTTTACACTAACTCTTCGTTTAAATTCATTTTGTTTAGTTGATTCATCAATCCCATTTCCATCTATTTCCCATATAATTCTATTCTTATTTTCATGATATAGTGGATTTTTAATTATTTCATTTTCAAAGTACTTTGCTGTATGATAAGCTCTCAAGGTAGAAAGCAAACTATTAGTCATTTTTACACCATTTGTAATACTTAAGCCTAAATTTTGTTCATTTATATTATTTCCAATATATATAGCATTATCTGAAAATTTTCTAGGGTCAGAAAATCCAACAACTTTTATGATGATTTTTTCTGTTCCATTATAACACGTACTTCTAAAATTATCTATTGTAATATTTATAAATTTTGTCGCATCATTTAATGCTGATTCGATTTTTGGAGCATAGTCATAATATTCTTGGCTTGGATATTCAATATATTTAGTGTTTTCATTTTGACCAATAATATTATATGAAAATTTTAATTTCAATTCATCTAAATTCTTTTTAGTAATAGGCTCATAATAACCTGAAAGAAAGAATGGCACATCAATTTGGTCAAACATAAACTCTTTAATATTATCAGGTAATACAATATTTGAGATAATTTGGACTGTATTATTCTCATCACAAGGTGTGTTTATTGATTGAAAAGCAATAAAGCCTTTTTTACAATCATTCTGATATTTTACTTTATATTCTTCTCCAGCTTTTACTGAAAAAGTGTATCTACCATTTTCACTAATAATTGTTTTATCAATTAGATTCCCATTCTTATCTTGAAGTTCTATAATACCATTTACAGGCATAGTCTCGTCTTTTGTTGTTATTTTTCCAGATAATAATACAGGTGAACATAAATTAAATTTATAAATATCATATCCTCCACAACCATTTGGTCTATTTGAAGATAAATAAATTTCACTTTTACTTATTGAAAAAGAAACATCATCAAATTCTGAATTAATCGGTAGTGACATTTTAGTTGGTTTGCTCCATTTCATTTCAGAAACATTTATAGCTTTATATATATCAAAATCTTTTGTATTTTTAAACCCATTTGTTGAATAATATAAAGAGCCATCTTTTGACAAAAATGGGAAACCATCATCTTTTGTTGTGTTAATTTCTGAACCTAAATTAATAGCTTTTGACCAATTACCTAATATATTTTTGCTTGATATATAAATATCCAAACCACCAAACCCACCTTCTCTATCTGATGCAAATAATAAATATTGACCATCTTCACTAACAAACTGTTGTGCTTCAAAACTTTCACTATTAATATTGTTGTCTAAAAATTCAGGAGAAGTCCAAGAATAATTTGAAAATATTGAAGTCATTATATCTCGATTTTTCTTTTTGTTTACAATATTTATTGCAGAAAAGAAAATATTAACTTCGTTGGATTTATCTACATAAAATGAAGGAGCACTCGGACTTTTAAATAGAAATATTGGATAATCTTTTATATCTCTTTTACTAATAAAAAAGTCATTGGAATTTTTATCATAATTTGCTGAGTTTAAATAAATTGACTGTTTGGCATCGTTTGTTTGAATCAAATAATACAAAGTGTTATCACTTATTACTGGGTTTATTTCATCGTATTGTGAATTGATATAAGAACCAAGGTTGCCAATAGCTGGAGAATCCGAACATTGAGTATTTAACTTTTTTTTACCTGTTGCACAAGAAGAAAAAATAAGTAAAAGTAAAGAAAAAACAATTAATGTTAAATAATTTGTTGAGTTTTTAATCATTTTATTAATAAATTGAGATAACTAATAGATATTAATTTAATAGTTTTGTAAGTCATCATTAGACTATTATTCAAATATCGGTATTTTTTTACAATTATTTAGTATGCGACAAACAAAAATCGAAATAAACATTTCTAACTTTAAATATAATTTAAATAAAATTAAAGAATTTGCATTAAATTGTAATATAATTGCTGTTGTAAAAGCAAATGCTTATGGTCATGGAATAATTGAAATTGCAAAAATACTTAGAGAAGAAAATATTGAAATTTTGGCTGTTGCTTTTGCAAGTGAAGCCAAGCAATTAAGAGAAAATGGTGATATTGGGGAAATACTTGTAATGGCTCAAGGTTATGATTCTGAAGTTCAAATGATTGTTGATTACAAATTACAAGTTGCAAGTGGAAATTTACAACATTTAAAGGCATTATCTGATATTGCTATGATGAATAATACAAAAATTAAAGTTCATTTATTTTTAGATACTGGTATGCATAGAGATGGTTTTCTAATTGAAGAAATTGAATCTGTATTATTAGCTATCAAAGAGCATAAAGGAATTGAATTAATCGGTATAATGTCGCATTATGCTGCTTCAGAAGAGTTAAATGGTGTAATGTCTTTAATCCAATTAAATAAGTTTAAAAATATATTAAGTAAAGTTGAAGTAAAGCTAAAATATATTCATTTAAGCAATTCAGCTGGAATTTTTAACTATGATAATTCTTTTGTAAATTTTGTAAGACCCGGCATTGCACTTCATGGATTATTACCAGATATTGAAATGGCAGAAAAATATAATTTGAAACCAACACTTACACTTACAACTAAAGTTTCATTAGTTAAAAAAGTTATAAAAGGAGAGTATGTTGGGTATAGCTTTAAATATAAAGCTGAGAATGATATAAAAGTAGCTATTATTTCAATTGGTTATGGCGATGGCTATCAAATAGCACTAACTAATAAAGCAGAATGTTTGATTCAAGGCAAAAGATTTAAATTAATTGGTTCAATATGTATGGATCAATGTATGGTCGATATTACAAATTCAAATATTCAAATTGGTGATGATGTTGTACTTATTGGAAAGCAATTTAATGAAGAAATTACTGTTTACGAACTTGCAGAAAAAGCAAATACTATACCTTATGAAATAACTACATCATTAATGCCAAGAATTCCTAGAATATACATTTAAAAAATACTAATAAATTACAATTCATATATAGCAGTTAATTTAAACGACACTCCTTGCATTGGATAATTTAATAATATAAAATATTTTTTGTTTGTTATATTCAAAATATCGAATTTTAAATTAGTTTTATGATTGTATAAATTTACTTTATATGAAGTAAAGACATTAAACAAAAGGTAATTTTGTATTAAACTATTTAATTCATTATCAAAAGTTGAATAAGTAAAGCTCTTATATTGTGTATCAAATGTTAAACTTAAGTTTTCATTAATATCATAGTTTAATAGAAAATTAAACATTTCTTGAGGTAAGTATGGAATTAGTTTTTGATATGTAAAAGAAGACTTATCTATGTTAATTGATTTCTGTAATGTATAATTAAATAACAACTTAATGTTATTAAATTGGTAATTTGTACTAAAAAACAAACCATCTGTTCTCACTTGATCTAAATTAATTGCTGTCCAAACTAAAGGAGACTTAGGATAAGCAATTATTTGATCTTGTATATCATTTAAAAATAGTTTAACACTGAAATCAAGATTTTCAATTTTGTAGTTCCCAGATAAAGAGTAATTATAGCTAAATTCTGGTTTCAAATGAGTATTACCATAATTCAAATAATACATTTCATTAAAACTGGGTAATCTTAAATTATTTGAATAAAATATGCTTAGGTTTAAATTTTCTAATATAAATGAATACGAAATATTGGGCAAATAATATGGATTAATAATGTTTGAATTAATGGTTTTAAAACCTAAAGTAACATTATGAATACTATCTGAAGTTTTATAATTTAAATCAATATGGAATGTACTCAATATTCGATTTACAAAACTCTTTGTATCTTTTTGCAACATATCTCCATTGAGATCACTATATCTCAAATCAAAATCTATTTTATTTGATAAATTACTTGAATTTAATTGATAACTAAATAAATTAAAAAAATCTCTACTATTAAATTGATTTTTAAGTCCATTATTTCCTAAAAGTAAATTATCAATATCATTATACTCGCTAAAATTTAATTTTAATCCAATATTGTTACTCATATTTT
>JAYTXK010000534.1:0-6325 GCA_043743005.1 Ignavibacteriota bacterium | reverse complement strand
AGAAAAAAAATAAATTATATTATTTTGAAAAAAAACAATTAAACAGTTTATTTAATAATATGAAAAGATTAATATTAATACTATTGGCAAGCAAATGGTTTGCAAAGGAATTGCTTTTAAAACCTATTAAACTTGAATTTGGAATAAACATCTAAAAGAGTTAAATTGTATAAATAATAAAATAATTAATAATAAAGTTACTGGCATTACTTGGACTGTGGATGGGAAAGTGAAAACTGTGGCGAATGGTAATTTAATCACTTATATTTATGATGTGAATACAGTTGAAGTTGGTTCCACCAACCTCTTTGAAAATTATGAAAGCAATTTGAGATGTTGTATTATTTGGGAGGGGTTCTTAGAAGTTTGGTTTAATATAGCGAAATTTGGTAATTGATAGAATGAAATAAAATATTAATTTTGTAAATTCGTATGATTAAGAAAATTATAATTAAGTTAATAAATTATGAAAGAAAATATTAAAAAAATAAATCCTTATCTTGAGTCTATGAGATATATTGAAAATGCTGAAAATATTCTTAAATCAGCAGGCAAAGATAATAAATTTTATATAGATGATAAATATGTTAAAAGTGCTTGTGGTGTTGCTTATCTAGGTGCATTAAAGGCTTTAGATTATTTATTTGATTACAAAGGCATTCCTAAAAGAAAAGGAAGAAAGTCAATAGAGTATTATCAAACTAATTTAGCGAAAATAGATAAAAAATTATTAAATTATCTAAATAACGCTTATTATGTTTTGCACTTAGATGGTTATTATGGTGGTATAACAGGTATTAAAACAATTGAATCTGGTTTTGATTATGCAGTTTCTTTAATTGAAACATTAAAACCATATTCTAATGAAAATTAGCAAAATGCCTGCAGTATCAGAGTGGCATATATATGGAAATGAGCAGCAAGGCAGATTTGCAGTAAAGAAACCTGAAAAAGACCCTATTACAGACCCACTTTACGGTAATGCTCTTTGAAAAGTTAAAACTTTTTAAAAGTAGTTAAGTATATTATAATCAATGTTTTATACTAAGTTTAATGTCTTTATTTAATATATTCTAATTTAGATACTACTCCAATTAGTGTTGCGAAATATATTATAATAATTCCCAAAACAATTAAAAAAATATTTTAAAATTTAATTTTTGAAAAATTAAATACCGCTTTTTTCGTTACAACATAATTATATAATTCAATCTTATTAATAATTTTATTTTGGAGTAAAAATGACTGACATTAGAGAGCTCAATGAAAGAATACAACACGAGAGTGCTTTTGTTGATATGCTAATGATGGAAATAGGAAAAGTAATTGTTGGACAAAAAACAATGCTTGAACGCTTACTTATTGGCTTATTATCAAATGGACATATACTTTTGGAAGGTGTGCCGGGATTAGCAAAAACCTTAGCAATTACTTCTCTTTCCTCTGCCATTGATGCAAAATTTAGTAGAATCCAATTCACACCAGACTTATTACCAGCCGATTTGGTTGGAACAATGATTTATAATCAGCAATCATCAAGTTTCAATGTTCGTAAGGGACCTATTTTTGCTAATTTTATTTTGGCAGATGAGATTAATCGTGCTCCAGCTAAAGTGCAAAGTGCACTCTTGGAAGCGATGCAAGAAAGACAAGTTACAATTGGGGACTCAACATATAAACTTGAAGAACCATTTCTGGTTTTGGCAACTCAAAACCCAATTGAACAAGAAGGTACATATCCTTTGCCAGAAGCACAAGTGGATAGATTTATGCTAAAATTAGTTATTACTTATCCAAGCCAATCAGAAGAAAGAGAAATATTGCGTTCTAATCTTGGGCAAGTATTGCCTATTATTGGTCATATACTTAACAAAGCTCAAATTATTAAAACTCGCAATATAGTTAAAGAAGTTTATATGGATGAGAAAATTGAGCAATACATATTAGATATAGTATTTGCAACTCGATTTCCAAGTGAATATAAATTAGATAAACTTAAAGATTTAATTTCTTTTGGCGGTTCGCCTCGTGCAACTATTAGCTTGGCAAAAGCGGCAAAAGCTTATGCCTTTATTCATAGAAGAGGTTATGTTATTCCTGAAGATGTTAGGGCAGTATGCTTAGATGTTTTGCGTCATAGAGTTGGTATTACTTATGAAGCAGAAGCAGAAAACCTTACAAGTGTTGATATAATTAATGAAATATTAAATACTATTGAAGTACCTTAGTAGATTGAAAAATTTCATAAATTTGTGTTAATTTACTGCAAAATACTGCAAAAATTCCCCTCTTTTTAGAGGAGTGGCAGCCTAAAAGGCTGACGGGGTGTTTTTTTACTGGATTTAATTGAATTTAGTTTAAGTTCAGGATGACAAAGAAAATAATACAGAAGCAATAGGAAATAATAATTTGGAAACACAACAGCTAATAAAAAAAGTAAGAAAACTTGAGATAAAAACTCGTGGGCTTTCTAAACAAATGTTCTCTGGCGAATATCATTCTGCCTTTAAAGGTAGAGGTATGACCTTTAGTGAGGTTAGACAATATTATGCTGGAGATGATATTCGTACTATAGATTGGAATGTTACAGCAAGAACCACAGAAGCACATATTAAAGTTTTTGAAGAAGAACGAGAGCTAACAATGATGCTTTTAGTTGATGTAAGTGCTTCTGGCAATTTTGGAACATCTGTTCAATTTAAACGAGAGTTAATTACTGAACTTTGTGCAATTTTGTCTTTTTCGGCATTACAAAATAATGACAAAATTGGTGTGATATTCTTTACTGATAAAGTAGAAAAATACATACCACCGAAAAAGGGTAAATTTCATGTTTTGAGGATTATTAGAGAATTGATTGAATTCCAACCATTAAATACAAAAACTGATATTGCTGAAGCTCTAAAATATTTTTCTGATGTTGTAAAGAAACGTAGTATTGCATTTATAATGTCAGATTTTATATCATCAGATTTTGAAAAGCCTCTAAAAATTGCATCAAGAAAGCATGATACAATTGCTATGCAAGTTTATGACAAAAGAGAATCTGAAATTCCAAATTTGGGATTAGTTAATATTAAAGATGCTGAAACAGGTGAAAATAGAATTTTAGATACATCAAATAAATCATTTAGAGACAACTATAAACGAAGTTGGGTTGATAGACAGATTACTATATCTAAGTTACTAAACAAATGTAAAGTAGATTTGATACAAATTAGAACAGATGAATCTTACATTGTACCTTTGAGAAACTTTTTTAAAACAAGGGAGAAAAAGAGATGAGGAATATTAATTACAAACTTGTTTTAATAAGTAATTTTGCTTTATTTTCTATAATTGGATTAGTTTCATTTAATTATTATAATCAAAAGAATAAAGCTCATACTCAATCTAATGAAAATACAGTTGGGGAGAGAGAAGAATGGGAATTTATAAGATTAAGAGATCCTAAAACTAATTCAATTCCTGAAAATATAAAACAAAAAGAACATGAGTTTGTAAGTAAAATGCCTTTAAATGGATATTTTGATAAAAAATCAAACTCTATTCAATCTCTAAACACTTGGTCTCAAAGAGGACCCCAAGAAATTGGTGGTCGTACAAGAGCTTTGGCAATTGATATTAAAAATGAAAATCGAATATTAGCTGGTGGTGTTGATGGTGGAATATGGATTTCAAATGATGCTGGTGCTACTTGGAATCAAAAAACTTTAAGTGAACAAATCCATTCAATTACTTGTATTGTTCAAGATACAAGAGCTGGTAAAGAAAATAATTGGTATTATGGTACTGGTGAAAGAATAGGCTCAAGAAGTTTGGGTAATGGGTTGTTCAAATCTACTGATAATGGTGAAACTTGGTTACAATTACCTGCTACTATTAAAGGCAGTCCGAGTTCGTTTGATAATGAATTTGACTTTTGTTATAGTATTGTTGTGAACCCTAAAGCAGCTATTAATATAGATGAAGTATTAGTTGCAACAGCTGATGGTTGCATATTTAGAACTACAAATGGTGGCACTTTATGGCAAAATGTATTAGGGAGCTTTGGTTCAAATAGCCTTTATACTGAAATTGCTGTTAGCTCTGATGGTATTTATTATGCTACTATGAGTGAATCTGCCCCAGGAAATAAGACTTCAACAACTAAGGGTGTATTTAGATCATCAGATGGAACAAATTGGACAAATATTACTCCAAGTAATTTCCCTTTAAAATATGGAAGATTTGCATTAGCAATTGCACCAAGTGATGAAAAAAATGTTTATTTCATTGGTGAAACACCTCAATATGGATTGAAAACAATAAATAATCAAGGTGATTCACTTTGGCATAGCTTTTTTAAATATACTTATGTTTCTGGAAATGGTGCTGGAGCAAATGGGATTTGGGAAGAAAGAAGTAAAAATTTACCTATTAATGACACTTATCGTAGATATAGTATGAATTCGCAAGGTGGATACGACCTATTTATTAGGGTTTTTCCACTAAATTCAAATGTTGTGATAATTGGAGCAACAAATTTATATAGATCAATTAATGGATTAGCAACTGCTAATGCTGAAGTAATTGGTGGATATTGCAATCAAGGTGATTGTATAAATGAATATTTATATCCTAATCATCATCCCGATTTACATAATTTGCTTTTTTATAAATCAAATCCAAATATTGTCTTAACTTCTTCAGATGGTGGTGTACATAAGTCAAATGACATTTTATCAAATAAAGTGAATTGGCAATCATTGAACAACAAATATTACACAACTCAATTTTATAGTGTAGCAATAGATAGAACAACAAAAGGAAATGAAGCAGTAGTAGGTGGATTGCAAGATAATTCATCATATTATTCTTTCAAAAATGATAATAAGCCTTGGGAATTTTTGATTAATGGTGATGGTTTTATTTGCGATATGGCTAATGGTGGTTCATTTGTAATTAGCTCTCAAAATTCAACTCCTCAACCAAAAATTAGGATATATAAAAGCGATTTGGATAGCAAAGGCAATGTAATTAATACAAGACGAATAGACCCTATTGGAGGAATGAATTTCCCTTGGGCTACTCCTTTAAAACTTGACCCCAATAATAGTAATATTCTTTATGTTGCTGGTGGAAATATGATGTGGAGGAATAATGATTTATCAAAAATTCCAATGAATGGTGGTAAAGATTCTATTTCAATAGGCTGGGATAGTTTGAATTTAACAAGTTTGAATAATAAAAGTTCACAAGTAAATTATGTGGAATCAATTTCTGCTATTGGAATATCAACAAGCCCTGCTAATACACTTTATTATGGTACAAATTATGGAAGAGTATTTAAAATACTAAATTCAAATACAGGTAATCCAAAGCCAGTTGAATTAACCTCAAACTTATTTCCAAAATTAGCAAATGTAGGCTGTGTATCAGTTGATCCAAGTGATGCAAATAAAATTATTGTGTGCTTTACCAATTATAATGTAAGAAGTATATTTTCATCAAATGATGGTGGTAATTCGTGGATAGAAACTTCAGGAAATCTTGAAGAAAACCCATATAGCACAGATGGTAGTGGGGGTGGTCCAGCAGTATTATGGGTTGAAACAATGCAAGTTGCTGGTAGAAATGTTTATCTTGCTGCTACTACAGCAGGATTGTTTATTACAACTTATTTAAATGGCTCATCAACAATATGGCTCAAAGAAGGAACAGAAGCAATTGGAAATACTTATGTTAGTATGGTTACTTCAAGAAATGCTGATGGGTATGTAGCAGTAGCAAGCTATGGAACAGGCGTTTTCCAATCTTATTTGAATAAACTACCAAATGCACCAGAGGCTCCAAAATTGGTTTACCCTTTGAATTTATCTAAAGGAATAAAAGATACTTTAAGTTTGAGCTGGTTAGCAGTAAAAGATGGAGTTTATTATAAATATCAAATATCAAAAGATTCTACTTTTAATACATTAGATTTTGAAAATACAGGTTCAAAACAAATTTATGTAAATTTGAGTAATCTTGAAGCTGGGTATAAAGATTATTTTTGGAGAGTAAAAGCATTTGGAGCTGGTGGCGAAAGTCCTTATAGTGAAGTTTGGAAATTAAAGACAATTATTGGTACTACAAATGTAACTTTTCCTGTAAATTCATCTACAAATGTTCCAATTCCAGTTGAACTAACTTGGCAAGCACTCATAGGTGCAACATCTTATGATGTTCAAGTTTCTAAAAGTGCATTTTATTCTACTATGCTTGTTGATAAAAAAGGAATTAAAGGAAACAAATTGCTTTTGGATAGTTTGGAATATGAAAAAAAATATTTTGTGAGAATTAG
>JAYTXK010000533.1:0-3045 GCA_043743005.1 Ignavibacteriota bacterium | reverse complement strand
AGTTACAATTGCAGTTGTTTTTCTTACTCCCTCCCCGATTTTAAATTGTTAAAATCTTTGGTGGAGGGCTGGGGTGGGGTTCTTAATTTGTTGTTTGCTTCGCAAAGCTTTAACTACAACCCCTCTCTTAGTCTCTCCCCGGTGGTGCGAGAAACAAGATAAAAAGCCAAATTTACTGCAATTACTGCAAAGAATTTAGTTAAGTGTTCGATATATTAGGAAGTTACAATTGCAGTAGAAATTGTAATAAGCCCATCTCCAGACGTGGAGAGGGGTTTGGGGTGAGGTCAGCAGTTTATTTTGAAATACAAATACCAAACACTTAATTTCTCCATTTTGGTCGAAATAACGAAGTAAAAAATAGCGTAATTCACTTCAAAGTGTCGATTGACATACTGAAATAATGTTAATTCAAAAAAATGTGCTTAATATTTGTAAACATAATTAGCTAAAAATTAGTATTTTGGAAATTATTTAATTCCTAAATTCAAAATAATGAAAATAATTTCTATTATAATAATTTTATTATCCTATAAAATAATTTTAGCACAAGAGCCTGAATTTAGTAATAGGTTTGATTTAGGAGAAATAAGAATTCCTGCATTGGACGAAGCATCTGGAATTGCTGCAAGTAGAAAATATAAAAATATTTTGTGGAGTCATAATGATGGGTCTCAAGGAAAAATATTTGCATTTGATACTCAAGGTAATTTTATTGCTGAATTTAAATTAAGTAATTCTTTAATTCATCAAGATTCCGATTTTGAAGATATTGCAATAGGTCCCGGACCTATTGATGGTATAGATTATATCTACTTGGGAGATATTGGAGATAATGATTCGAAAAGGAAAGTCAAATATGTTTTAAGGTTTCCTGAACCGACAATTGATATTAATAATTCAAGTACAAATACTCAAATTATTAAAAACGTAGATTTGCTACCTTTTTCATATCCAGATAGTGCACGAGATTCAGAAACACTTATGATTGACCCATTAACTAAAGATATTTATCACGTTTCAAAAAGAGAAACTTTTGTAGCAGTTTATAAAATGCCTTATCCTCAAACTATTGATAAATTGAATAACTTAGAGAAATCTAATACTTTAACCATTGGAAAAAGTTTTTTTGATGGTTCTGGAGTTACTGGAGGAGATATTTCACCAAATGGAAAAGAAATATTGTTAAGAGATTATCAAAATGTTTACTATTATTATAGAAATGATAATGAAAGTATAATTGATGCATTTAATAGAGTACCAATAACTATATCTCAATATAATCTTTTCCCTTTTATTGAGCCTCAAGGCGAAGCAATTTGTTGGTCATTCTTAGGAAATGGATTTTTTACAACTGGTGAAATAAGACAGAATATCAAACCACATTTGTCTTATTTTAAAAAAAACTCTACAAATATTGAAAATGAAATAAAAAATGATGATTTAGTCATCAATTATAAAAACAATACAATTAGTTTAATAAATAATCAATTTGGTGTAAATTATTCATTTAAACTATTTAATTTTATAGGTCAAGAATTATATAATAGGACTTTAAATGAAAATATATTTAATATCTCATTAGATTTTCTGCAAAATGGCACCTATTTCGTTAGTATATCCTCTGATAATAGTGTAATTTTATTGAAATCAGTTTCAATTGTAAAGTAATTGGCAAGAAATGGCTTTTATAAAAAAATTAGAGAAATGGTCTGGAGGATTAGTTAGAGATGGTATGCCTGCCTCTGAGTGGCTTGCATTTATCTTTATATTCTTTGGATTAATTGTATTTTTTGCAGTATTCGTATTAGCAAAATTTGATTCCTTAGATGGTAAGGGAACAAGAGATATTGTTGAATATGGAGATTTTTTAAGTGGTTCGGTTGGTTCACTTTGGTCTCTTGCTTCAGTATTATTGTTCTATGCTGCACTTGCTGACCAAAGGCAGGACCTTGAGGCACAAAAAGATTTGATCCAAATGCAAATTGGTGAAGTTGTAAATCAAACTAAAGAATTTAAAAAGCAAAATGAAACTGCTACTGAACAAAAAAATGAAGGCACAGTATTTCAGTTGCTCCGTTTTCACAATGAAATTATATCTTCAATTCTATTAGAAATTCAAGATATGGATTTTTCAGATGGCTCTACCACTACTCGTACTATTTCAGGAAGAAAGTCATTTGTTGAATATTACGATATTTACAAAAGATTCTTCAATACTCAATTTGATACTTATGCAACTTCAAATATTACAAAAGATATTTTACAAAATGTAATTGATTCTTCTTATGATCAATTTTATGAAGAATATCAAGCAGACTTAGGTCATTATTTTAGAAATGTGTTTAATATTCTCAAATTTATTGATGGATTACCTGAAAATAATAGACATTTTTTTATTTCACTTTTGAATGCACAGCTTTCAAACTTTGAATTGGCATTATTCTTTTTTCACTGTTTGATTGATAAAAATAAAGATTTTAAAGATTTACTTGAAAAATATTCATTGATAGCTACTGTACCTGAAGATGAAATTACCGGATTGTGTAAAAAACTATACTCACCTCAAGCATTTGGATTAACTGAATTTGCTGAAGATGATGAAATGAGTATGGGTTTTGATTTGAATTCAAGCTCTGACTGGAATAGTTCTAATATAAATGATGATTCATTTGAAATAGATAATTCTTCGGGATATGACAGTGAATCAAATGAGACTTCATCTAATAGAATATTAGCTAAATTACAAGAAATGCAAAAAAATAAACCAAGTACAAATGAATCTGAAGAACAATCCTCTAACCCAATATTAAGCAAGTTAGCTAATTTACAAAGATTAAGAAATGAGGAAAGTAGCTCTGAAGATGATGAACCAAGCAATTCAATACTTTCTAAATTTAAAAATATTTCACAAAAAAGTACTTATTTAGATGAGAAAACTGCTCCTGAATCTGATATTTTCGCTAAGTTATCTAAATTAAAGAAAAATGATAATAAAGATTTGATTGAAGAAAATGATGATAGTTCTGGTGAATCTGATATTTT
>JAYTXK010000532.1:0-11672 GCA_043743005.1 Ignavibacteriota bacterium | reverse complement strand
GAATTTTGCTAAGTGATTGATGTATTAGAGAGTTGCAATTGCAGTGAATTTTCTCCATTATTGAAAGGGAGATGTCAGTTTGCTGACAGAGGGTTTTTCTTAATTCTTTCTTTGAAATACAAAAAAAAACGAAACCACAAGAAGGTACTAATATCTTGTGGTTTCGCTGGGCTATAATTGAATTTGTACTCAATTAATAATAAATACGAATATTTATTATTAAGGTTTCAATCTTATTTAAAATATTTAGATTACTACTTTGATATTGTGTGAAGTGCTTATATTTAAAGAGTTTATTTGAGATGCCAAACCAAATTTTACTGACTGAATAATATAATTCTGTTTTGACAATGAATTAAGAAGTTCATTTTTATATTTAGAAAGCATATCTTTATCCTTATCATCTTCACTAAAAAATGATAGGTCTATAATTTGTTTATTGGCAGTAATATCTGAAGTAGTATTACCCAAATAATCAGTATTGGTTGTAAAAGTAAAATTAATAGGTTTGTTTTGGTTTTCTTTATCAAGTTCTTCAATTTTAACAACATTTATTCTAATTATATTTAACATATCTGAAAATATTACAGGAAAAATTAAATGCAAAGAAGCATTATTATGAGCAGCAAAAGCGTTCCATAAGTGCATCGCTTCAATAGTTGAAAGTAGAGATTTTGCATAAGCACGAGCTTTTACAAAATTCAAATTGTTTTTATCTTCTATTTTTGTTATTAAAACTAATGAATCAAAAAAACTAAATTCATTGTTTTTAGTTTCAATTGAGAAAAATTGTATTAAATTTTCAAAGTTTGGTTCTTTCTCAAATATATAGTCAAAATAAGTATTTAATATTTTTTGAATATTATAAGGGATTGTAGTTTTTAATTTGTTAAGTTCACTCAATGAATCTCTAATTTGGTTCTCATCATTAAAAAGTGGAAGTAATTTTTCAAAAAGATTTGGTTTTAAAGGAAATCCAGCTTCATCCATTTCTACTAACACTTTCAATATTTTTTCAATTGATTTCGATTTTTTTTGAGTATCAGAAATCGACTTATATGCAGAAATTATGTTTATTATTTGGTCTTTGTTGATTGAATTTTTAGTATTTATTAAAACTTCAATTAATGATTTGTAAATACTATCATTTGGTAAATCTAAAATTCTTAGTAAGTTTTCAATTGGTATATCGCCATTTTTGTTTTTTGTTACTAATTCGTGTATTTTTAATATTAATGTAGGCTGAACTAATTGCACTTTAAAAAAAAGTGAATCACCTTTTTCAAGGCTACCATTTATTATAGCTTTAAAATTACCAGTTGGTAAAGAAATATTTGCTGTATCTTTGTCAATTTTTTCTAATACTGTACCTAATACAATTTCGCCAATATGCAAGCCACTATTATCAGAGTTCGCCTGTTGCTGATTTTGATTAGCTTTTGGCGAACTTTGAAATTGTGAGCCACTATTGCTATTATATGGCTTGTCGCTTGGTATTATATTTATTGAATCTGACATTTATTTAATTTCTGAAGGGTCCCAACATGTTCTATAATTTTCATTTAAAGAATCTAATAATAGCATATCATTTTCACTTATTTCAAAATCGTAAACATCTGCATTTTCTTTTATTCTTTTTGGACTTACTGATTTTGGTAAAACAATAAATCCCTTTTGTAAAGACCATCTAATCAAAATTTGAGCCATACTTTTGTTGTAAATTTTAGCAATATTGTTTAATCTAATATCATCAAACTTTAATCCTCTAACTAAAGGCGAATAAGCTTCGATTTTAATTTTATTTTCATTACAATAATTAGCTAAGCCCTGTTGATAAAGGTATGGTGTAATTTCAATTTGATTAACTGTTGGAATAATTTCTGTATTATCAATCATTTCAACAATATGTTTTTTAGTATAGTTGCTAATTCCAATAGCTCTTACAAATCTATTTTGATATAAGTTTATTAGAGCTTTCCATGTTTCATTTCTTGTTTCAGTTTGGGGCCAGTGGATTAAATATAAATCAATATAGTCCATACCAAGTTTATTAGTACTTTCTTCAAAAGCTCTCATTGTACTATCATATCCCTGATCAGCGTTCCATATTTTTGTAGTTATAAATATTTCATCTGTTCCAATTGTAGAATCTTTAATTGCTTTACCAACATCAGTTTCATTTCCATATATTGCAGCAGTATCAATATGTCTATAACCAAATTCTAATGCAGTCAGTACTGCATCGTAAGTTTCTTTCCCAGCTTTACTTTGCCAAGTTCCCAAACCTAATAATGGGATTTCAGTGCCATTATTCAAAATAGCACAAGAATTTAAATCCATTTTTGTAATCCTATTTTGTTTTCATTTTAGGAAAGTTTTAATAATATGTAACTTTTTAAATCTTAATGTGTCTTTATTTACAAGCAATTTTACTAAATTATAAAAAAAATAACTTACAATCACCAAAAACTTATGAAATATCAAATTTACTTGTTCTTTTTACTTAATTTTTGTTTATTGAAATCAAAAAACGACATACCAAGCTACTTATTATCTGAGCCAGTAAAAGAAGCCAAAGGGACTTTTGAAAATAGTACATACCATAAGCCACATCAGAAGTTCAATTCTATTCAAGGTGTTGTAATCAAAAGAGATTATGATGTACTTCACTATGATATTTTTTTAGATTGGACAAACCCATTATCTGGTGATTCTTCATCTGGAGTAAATTTTAGGAAATGGCAAGGTAAAGTTGATATAAAAATTGCAATCACAAAAGATGGAATTAACAAACTTGATTTTGATTTTAGACAATTAAATCTATTGAAAGTTACTGATTTGTATCTTAATGGTAAAACTTTATTAACTCCTTTGGTAGATTCGATAAACGACTTGATTTTAATAGAATATGATAAGTCATTTAAATTAGGTGATACTACAACTATTGAAATTGAATATAGTTACAGTTCTGATTTGAATTATGGTGGATTCTTTTTATATAGAAAAGGAAGATATGGTGGCAAACAAGGAAGTGATTCACTATTTACAGAAGAAAAAATAGCATATACTATGAGTGAACCTGAAGATGCAAGAATGTGGATGCCTTGCAATGATAGATCTTATGACAAAGCTACTTCAAATATTACTGTGAATGTTCCTCTGGGTTTTAATGTTGCTTCAAATGGGAAATTAATTGACCATATTAAAACAACTCAATTTGAAAAATATAAATACCAGAATGAAGATGTGATGCCAACCTATTTAATGCAAGCAACAGCATCTAAATTTGTAACGCTATCTGAAAAATATCCGAGATATAGCAATCCACTTGATACTGTACCAATTACTTACTTTTGCTGGGCAAAAGACATTGAAACGGATAATTCTACCTTTCCCTTGAAAGCAAAAAAGAGTTTCTTAATTCATAGTGGTCTTTTGAATTATTATTCCAAAAAATATATTGAATACCCATTCAAATCTTATGGTTGTGTTGCAATATACCCATTTTCCTATGGTGGAATGGAACATCAAACTATGACATCAGTTAATAGAACTTGGTTAAATACAGCAAATGCTTTGGGATTTGCACATGAATTAGCTCATCATTGGTTTGGTGATTTGGTAACTTGTGCTACTTGGCAAGACCTGTGGTGGAATGAAGGTGGTGCTACTTGGAGCGAAGCAATTACTTTAGAAAGTTGGGGTGGGAAAAATGATTATGAAAATAGAATACGTGAAAACTTCAATAATTATCTTAATAATGGTGGATATTCATTACCACCAATTTCAAATGTTGCTATTCAAAATTTATTTAATGGGAATGGCTGGCCCCTAATATATCAAAAAGCTGGTTGTATTTATCATATGCTTAGATATATGTTAGGAGATGATGTTTTTTTTCCTGCATTAGGTCAAGTCTTAACAAAAAACAAATTCAAATCTTTGACAACTGATGAAATTGCTATGGCATTTACTAATGAAATAAAACAAAGCCCTGTATCAATGCCAACTTTTTTTAATCAATGGGTTAAAATGAAAGGGCATCCTTCGTATAGCTCTAAAATAAAATATATTAGTGATGGCATTGGTGGGTATAATGTTTCTATTAATTTGCAACAAGTTCAACGTACTAAATACAATGATACTCAAATTCCTAATGTTTTTGAAATGCCAATTAGGTACATTTTTAACAAAGGTAACAACATAACTGACACATTGAAAATATTAAATAATAAAGAAAATCAAGATTATGCGTTTCACTTAACTTTTTTACCTGATACTGCCTTTATTGATTGGCGTTTTGCAATTTGTGAACAAAGTTTGAGTTCTGTTACTTCAGTTGAAGATTTAGAAAATAATTCAAATCAATTGCAAGTATCTCCAAATCCTATAAATACAAATAATTTATTTGTAGCTTTTGAAATAACAACTCCATCAATCACCAATATTAATATATATAGTCAATTAGGTATAAAAGTTAAAAACCTATTATCAGAAAAATTAGAAGCTAAAAATTACAAATTAAGTTTTGATACATCTGAATTACCTTCTGGACAATATTATTTAGAAGTGTTGAATGAAAATAATAGTAAAATTGAAAAGATAAATATTATTAGGTAATTATAATATCCAATTAAAGGATATTAACAAGGTAGAATTCATTTGCCTTACTGGTGAAATACTTGCATCATATAGAGTACGATTAGAATAATCTAAGCTAATAAATTTATATTTTAGTGATGTTACCATAAGTACACTGGCTCTTGTTTTATCTGCTTTTTGCCAAAATTCACCTTTTGAGAAGAGAACAGTTTTTAAGCCAAAAATGAAAGACAAATCAGTTGCTAATTCACGAGTGTAATTTGTTTCAACTAAGCCAGAAACACCAGCTTCAAGTGTAGTTTGTTTCAAACCCTCTAGATTTGATTTTACAGTAGTATTATTTAGTCCATAATGGAAATTTTCGGTTAGCACCACTTGATAAGCAAGACCTAAACCATAAGTTATTTCAAATTTCATTTTTGAATTTTTATTTTCTGATTTCTTTTTTTGACCTAAGAAAAGTGATTGATTAATAAAACCGGGGTCAAGGAACTTTGTTTTTTGAGTATCAATAATTCCTGGTCTTAAATCTGTTTCAAAAGTAGTTTCAAGAAATAGCCTTGTTTCTGTCTCCTTATCTAATGTTAAAGATGGTGTAACAGTTAAAATAATATCATCTTGGTTTTTTACTGGTAAGGCCCCAGATTTGTGAATTTGTCCATAATTTAAAAATAATGACCCTGCCACTTGCCCTTTGAGTCGTCAAATGAAGTTTTTGCTATTAAATTAGCAAGCCATTGAAGATTTGCCTCTTCTGAGCCAGCTTTTGAATTGTTTTGGTAAGTAAATCCAATTTTAGGATTAATAAATGAAGTCCATTTGCTTTTGCTTGTATCTTGTGAAAATAATTTTGTTGATAAAATTAAAGTTAAAAGTGTAATTGAATAAATTCTATTCATATTTTTATTTGCTCTTTGTTATATTGAGTAATTATTTTTTACGAATATAATAAAATAATTCTATATTGTACAATTAAAGTAACTTTTTAATAATAAATATCTAAAAACTATGAAATTAACTGTTGATAAAAATATAATTTTATTCCTAATATTTGTAATTCAAAGTTTGTCTTATTCTCAAAAAACAATTAGCTTTGATGAACAGTTCAATGATAATTCAAAGAATTGGTATGAATATGACCAGCCAACTTATGCTTCAAAAATTCAAAATGGGATTTTTAGAATTAAACTTGATATAGAAACTGGAATTTGGAAAATTAAAAAAGATATGTATATTGAACCAAACAAGGATTTTATAATTGAATCTGAAATAAAGCAAATTTCTGGAATATCAAATCATGGGTATGGAATTATTTGGGGTGCAAAAGATGATAATAATTTATATACATTTCTAATTTCTTCCGATGGACATTATATGATTTATTATAATAAAGATGGGAAATATTTTGAAATTAAGAATTGGACTGAATCAAGTTTGATAAAACCAATTGGTGAAAATAATAAATTAAAACTTAAAAAGGAATTTGGGAATTGGAATTTTTATATAAATAATCAATTTGTATATAATTGCTCTGCTATGAAATTTTTTGGAACTCAAAATGGTTTTGTTATCAATAATAAAATGACAATTGAAGTTGATAATATCAACATAAAACAAGATAACGTAGAGCTTAATTTAATAGACAATCCTAAAAATGGATATGTAATGGAAAACTTAGGACCTAATATTAATTCTAAGTCTTCAGAAGTAATGCCAATAATATCTGCTGATGGGAAAACACTTTATATATCTCGATACCATCCTGATAATGAATTTGGAGAAAGTGATTGTGATGTTTGGTATTCTACTTTAGAAAATGGTGAATGGCTTCCAATTAAAAATATTGGCAAACCAATTAATACAAAAGGTGGTAATTCAGTAATTTCAGTTTCACCTGATGGCAATACAGTTCTTTTGATGAATAAATACAACAAAGATGGTACTTTATCACCGGGAGGGATCTCATTGAGTACTAAAACAATTGATGGTTGGTCAATTCCTCAAAATATAGATATAGATCATTTTCAAAATAGAAACCAATATGTTTCATTTTGTTTGAGTGCTGATAATAAAACTCTAATTATGGCAATAGAAACCGATTCTACTCTTGGTGATTTGGACTTATATGTAAGTTTTAAAAAAGATTCTGGATTTACTTCTCCTAAAAGTTTAGGTAATGTCATCAATACTTATGGAGCAGATATAACACCTTTTCTTGCTCCTGATAATGTTACTTTGTATTATTCTTCAAGCGGGAAAAGAGGATATGGAAGCTCTGATATATTTATATCAAGAAGATTAGATGATACTTGGACAAATTGGAGTGAGCCTAAAAATATGGGTCCTGAAATAAATTCAAATGAATGGGACGCCTATTTTATTATGCCTGCTTCAGGTGAAATAGCTTATGTAGTTTCATTTAATAATTCAATTGGAAATGCAGATATTTTCAAAATAAAAGTTCCTGAAAGTGCAAGACCTAACCCAACAGTGCTTATTCAGGGGAAAGTATTAAATAAAAAAACTAATGAACCAATATCTGCCGAGATTAGATATTTTGATTTGACAAACAACAAGGAATTAGGAACTGCAATTTCAAATCCTAAAGATGGATCTTATAAAATTGTTTTGCCACGTGGTAAGAAATATAGTTTTATGGCAAAAAAGGATAATTATTATGCAATTAGTGAAAATATAGATGTAACAAAAATTACAAAATATGGTGAAATTGAAAGAAATTTAAATTTAAACCCAATTGAAATTGGCGAATCTATAAGGCTTAATAATTTGTTTTTTGAAGTTGATAAATCAGATTTGAATACAGATTCTTATGGCGAATTAGATAGATTAGTTGAAATGTTAAATAAAAATCTTAATTTACAAATTGGAATTTATGGTCATTCAGATAGTGATGGAAGTGCTGGACATAATTTACAACTATCTGAAAAAAGAGCAAAATCAGTTGAAACATACTTAATTAGTAAAAATATTGATAAATTAAGATTAAAAAGCAAAGGCTTTGGTAAATCCAAACCTTTAAGTAAAAAAAGTGATGAAGAAAGTAAATCTCAAAATAGAAGAGTAGAGTTCATAATTTTAAAGAAATAAGATGTCAAATAAAGAATTAATTAACATATTAAATGAACTTTCTGGTCTTTTACTTCTAAAAGGTGAGAATGAATTTAAAGCAAGAGCATATTCAAATGCTGCTGATATTATCATTTCAAATCATTTGAATATAATTGAAATTACACAAAATGGTCAACTTTCTACAATCAAAGGTTTTGGTGAAGCACTTCAAAGCAAGATAAGTGATTATGTAAATAATGGTAAAATGACTTATTATGAAAACATAAAAGCTGAAATTCCAGAAGGTCTGATTGATATTTCTAAAATATCTGGATTGGGTCCTAAAAAAGCAAGAAGTTTGTATTATGATTCAAATGTTAAAAGTCTTTCGGAGCTAATGGAAGCTTGTGAAACAGGGCTTCTTGCAGATATGAATGGATTTGGTGAAAAATCTGCAAAAGCAATTTTAGATGGAATATATAGAATTAAAAATGCAAAAGGCAAATTCCTCCAAAGTGTTGCATATTCTGATGCACAAGATTTTTTAGAATTTATAAAACCACTTAAATATATTGAAAAAGGTGCCGTTAGTGGTGAATTAATTAGGTGGGAAGAAGAAATTACTCACATTTTAATTATACTTTCTTTAAAATTAGACACAGATAAACCCCTACTAATTAATTTTTTAAAAACTAAGTATGAAATAGAAGATTACGAAAACTACTTAGAATTTTTAAATGAAAATTCTTTGAGATTTAAAATAATAATATCAAGTAAAGAAGATTTTATTTGGTTAAGCCATAAATTTTCATGTAATTTAGACTATTTAAATGCTTTTGAAGAACTTGCAAAATATCAAGGCTTTGAATTACGAGATAATGGAATTTATAAAGACTCAATTAAAATTAATTTTGATTCGGAAGAAAAACTTTATAATACTCTTTCAATTCAATTTGTTTCTCCAGAAATAAGAGAAGAGCCACAAACGCTACAATTTGCAAATTATGGACAAATACCTGAATTAATTGAAGTTCAAGATATGAAAGGTATGTTACATTGCCATAGCACTTGGAGTGATGGCAAGCATTCATTACGAGAAATGGCTTTGGCTACTAAAGAACTTGGGTTTTCTTATTTTGCTATTTGCGACCATAGCCGAAGTGCATTTTATGCCAATGGGCTTTCAATTGATAGAGTATTAGAACAACATTATGAAATTGATAAATTAAATAGTGAAAATCTCGGTATTAGAATATTAAAAGGAATTGAATCTGATATTTTGTCTGATGGTAGTCTTGATTATCCAGATGAAATTCTTGCAAAATTTGATTTAGTTGTTGCTTCTATTCACAATGGTTTCAAAATGAGCAAACTAGAAATGACTGATAGAATAATTAAAGCTGTTTCAAATCCATATACAAGTATTTTGGGACATCCAACTGGTAGGTTAATCTTGAGCAGACCCAGCTATGAAGTAGAAATTGAAGCAGTAATTGATTCAGCAAAAGAATTTAACAAAGTTATTGAAATAAACGCAAGTCCACGCAGGTTAGACTTAAATTGGAAGTCTGCACAATTAGCCAAAATGAAAGGAGTAAAATTAGCTATCAATCCAGATGCACATAATACTGAAAACTTAAAACAATACATATTTGGTGTAAACCAAGCTCGAAAAGCATGGCTCACAAAAAATGATGTTATAAATACTTTAAGTTTGTATGAATTTGAAAAACAAATTTTAAAGAAATAGTTTTACTTTTGTAATATACTCATTGCTTCAAGAGTGTCTTCAACTTCAATTATTAACTTTTTGAAATTCTCATCAGTTAGTTCAATTACAATAGAGTTTTCAATATTTACCACGTCCCAAAAGATTTTATCACCATCTTTATAAAAAGTACCTGCATTTATAAATGGTGGCAAACTTGTGCCGATTAATTTCCAGCCTTTCCACCATGAATTTTCTTCTTCATTGTGGGTTCTTACGTTTAAAATGTGTTCTTTTGGAATTACAAGCTGGCTTTTGAAAGCCCATAGTTTGTGAAGTCCTTTCACTTCAAAAACGTAATTATTTTCTTCTTTTGTTATTTGTACCATAGTGTTTGTTTAATTTATAAATAAATATAATGATTAAGTTAACAGCAAGCTCATCCAAGCAAAGTCAGTATCGTTTTTGCTAAGGGCTGCTTTTGCTGTTTTTTCAAAATAATATTTAGAGTTTAAGTTGTTTGTGTTTTTAAAATATAATGCACATCTCAACATTTCAGAATAATCACCAGCTCTTTCAAGTCTTTCAAAGATATAATCATTTGCTTCAAGCATTTGTATAGTTTCAATTTGTTCTTTAAAATTATTTAAAGTAGGTAATTCATCTCTTAATGCAAGTTGAGCAAGATTATTTCCTGTTAAAATATGAGATTTCTTTATATTATCAGGCAAACCATCAAAACCAATACCTTTTGTCAAGCCCGGTTTCTTTAATTCAAATAGTGCATCTCCACTTGCTCGAGTATAAAATTCTCCACCATTTCGCCCACATAAATCAATAAGATTTGGGTCAATTTTTCCATTAACTATTATTTCTTCCGAAATATGATATTTTATTACTTCACAAATCACTAAATTGCCCGAACCAGAATTACCTCCAAGTTCTACGATTTGCATTAGCTTACATTCCATTTGAAAAGGTGATTCTTTTACTCTTTTCGGTTTAATCAAATCAGAATCCAAAGGAGTAAATCCAGCTTTTAAAAATTCATCAACATCTGAATCATACTCACAAGAAGCTAAATTAATTTGCTCAATAATTGAGTGAGTTACTGCTTGGACAACACACTCCCCTGAAATCTTAATATTTTCAAAAGTGTCTTTTGTCTTTCCAGTTCTTCCACTTCGAGCTGGAGAAAAAGCAATAACAGGTGGATTTGCACCAAAAGCATTATAAAAGGAAAATGGAGATAAGTTATTTATACCTTTTGGTGAAATAGTTGAAACTAATGCTATTGGTCTTGGTGATACTCCACCAAGAAGGAATTGATGTGCCTGAGCTACAGTCAGGTCTTTTGTTTCTACTGAATACATAAGTTTTGATTATATTTATTTTTAATTTTTATTATAGAACAACTTCACTCTAATTACAAAAATAACTAGAATTAATTACTTAATTCACGTTTGATAATTCCAATTAGTTCATTTCTGCCAACTTCAGTAACTGATGAGTAAGGCAAAACTTCAATACAATATTTACATTCAGATACCAAAGTGTCAATTTGAACTTTCCTATCAGTTACTTCTTTTGTTTTTACTTTATCACATTTTGTAAGTAGTACCAAATATCTTTTGCCACGATTTTCTAACCACTCAATAAGTTCAAGATCTTTAGGTTGAGGGTCGTGTCGTGAATCTATTAATACACATACAAACTTTAAATTGTTTCTTTTTTCTAAATATTCATAATTTAACTTGTACCATTTTGCTTGAAATGATTTACCACGGAAGGCATATCCAAAGCCTGGCATATCAACTAAGCACCATTTTTCATCAATTAAATAAAAATTTATTTCTTGAGTTTTGCCAGGAGCTGAGCTAATATGTGCAAGGTTTTTTCTTAAGACAATCGAGTTAATAAGTGATGATTTGCCAACATTAGACCTACCTGAAAATGCTATTTCAGCATAGTTATGTTTTGGAAATGCTTCAACTTTATCTGTACCATAAATAAAATCGGCTTTGAATACTTGTTTTTTCATAATTAAATTAAGATTGTAATAGTTTGAAATTTATAAACAAATATTCTTATCTTGTATTGTAGAATTATTTCAATTATTTATTTTAACTGATCTAAAATGGTAATTAATTTTTCAAGATAATCTTTGATTTCTTTTGGATGATTGCTTTTGAATGTATCTATATTCCAATGAACAATCTGTCCATTTTGACTAAACTCAATATATATTCTACCTTGGTCAACACAATCAGGACACCCAATCGTTATATTTGGG
>JAYTXK010000531.1:0-5091 GCA_043743005.1 Ignavibacteriota bacterium | reverse complement strand
TTTTTAAATTATTTTAGTTTTAATTTTATTAAAAGTTAAAAGACTATGAAACAAGTTTTTTCAGATAAACAAATAAATAAACTTTTAGAGACAGTTGGTCCAAAAACTCATTTTGAAGATCTTGCTGAAGAAGGGCATTTACTTGAGTATTTAAATCAATTTTTGGATGATAGATACAAAAATGAAATCCCATTTAGAGTAGAAATGTTTAACCTTCTTTTAAAATACTCTAAAGTACCAGTACCTGAAATTGAAGTATATTATTTGAAACATTTACAAACTACACTTACTCTCTTTTTAGAAAGGACGGCAAAATGGAGGATTTAAGAGCATTAAGCCCTGAAGTTAGGCAGCTATTTGAAGCAGTTAGAAATCAAGTTAAAGATTTTAATTTGGCTTTTGAATTATTGGCAAAAGAACTTAAAAGTTTGGACACCGAAAAGAATGCTTTAAACCAACAAGCTAAATTATTAACATCAGAAGTGGAGTTAAAAATATCTAACCTTGAGGAAGTTCACGAGAAAGCAATTAAGGAATTAGAGCAAACAACTCAAAAAGCACTTTCTTTGCATGGAGAACTAAAACAAGTTCAAGATATTAGAATCTCACTTGAAAATTTATCTACATTACTTGCTCAACAATCAACTGATGTAAATGGGATAATTAAAGATTTTAAGTATAAATCAGAAAAAGAACTTAATTTTGCAATTGAAAATATTCAAAATAAAGTTGAAACTGAATTAGACAAAGAATCCCAAAAAATTGAAGTTCGACTTTCTATAAAACAAAAGCAACTTGAACAAAAAGTGATTACAACTGAGCAAAGAATTTTGCAAATGAATGATAATCAGAAAAAAGAATTAAAAATTATGTTTGGGCAAGTTGAAGATGTTAGGGTTGAATCAAATAGACTAAAAGTAATTACTGAAGAACTTAATAAAGCTCAATTAATTCAAACTGAAGATACCGAAGTTGAAATAGAGCGTAGATATAAAGCATTAGAAAGGTTAATTCATGATTTAAATAAAAGAGTCCAAACATTAAGTGTTCCAATTGATAAGCCAGTAGAGAAAGATGAATTTGGTGATTTAGATTCAGGGCTTGGTTCATTAGGTTCGATTGCAAATAAACTTAAATCTAAAACAGGTAGTGGTTCTGGACTATCATCAATGGGAGGTAACACAGATACAAGTTATTTGGCAAAAGATATTAAAGGGCTAGCACTAAAAGTAGAAGAACTAATGCAAGATAGAGATATAATGCAAGAAAAAGCTACAAGTTCTGAAAAAAAAGGAAATTTAGCAATTTGGATGGCAGGAATTAGTTTGGTTTTAGTAATTATCACAATCATAATTACACTTGCAAAATAACAATATATGTTTTAAATTGTTAAATAAGTTTTATTTTTTTTAGTATTTTTATGATATTATTCACTATTTTGATAGACAATTTATTATTTTGCTTCAAACATCTTAGAATTTTCACAATCCATTTGTATTTAATATTAAAATCTATTATATTTGAAATATAAGGCTTAATCAATCCTGTAAATATTAAATTTTTTTTACAAAATGTAATATTTAGCTGTTAAATATTACTTATATGACAAAATATATTCTTAATAATAATTCATTCACAATGGATACTAGAAACGTAAGGCTTTCAAGACTGTACTTGATAAGTTCAACAATTGAAGAGTATGCATCTGAGATTTGTCTTGAACAAAATAACTTAGATTGGGCTTTAGACGCATATTCAAATTTTCATACAGCCCAAATTAATCAATCAATCGAACAAGGTCAAAAAAATGAACTTTCAAAAATTAGTTTGGAAGCTGATAGTAATCTTTACGAAAGATATATTATACTTAAAGAATTAGTAATTTCAAGATATGCTAATAACAAAAAAGCATTAGTAGATTATGGTGTGGATACAGCCTCTCCTACAAGTAGAAGAGAAAGATACTTCAAAGCACAGTTGCTTTCTGAAACTCATAATAAGTATGTTTCTCAAAGTGACAAGAATGTCTTGCCACAACTAATGATTGATAATCTAAACAATCTTATTGTATTTTCAAATGATAAGCATTTACTTGCAAGTTCGAGAAAAGCAAATTCTTTAGATAAAACAAATTTAACAAATGAATTGTTTAATGAAGATTCTATAAAAATTAGAAACTTGTATAATTGGAGTGTTGCGTTTTGGGGTAAAAAAGATCCCAGACTATATTTTTTAGGTTTTATTCCAAATAAATCTGAACAAAACTTAGGTGAAAATTTAAAAAATATTAATATCCTATATGACAAAAAAGTAAAGAAATTCTATTGGAATGACTTAAAGAATATTGAATATTATCAAATTGCAAAAAAAGATGATGAAACAATGACAGAATGGGTTGAAATTGGAAAAACACAAGAGCCATTTATGCTAAATAGCTTTGAATTAGGTACTTATATTTTGAAATTACGTGTTTGGACTAAGAATGGGTTTAGTGGATGGAGTGATGAATTTTCATTTACTTTTTAATTTGATTTGTTCTCAATTAATCTATCCTTCTTAAACTATATAGCAAGTATTAAATAAAACAATACTTGCAATTTTTGTAAATTTTATATTCCAACAATTGATTTTATTTCACTCATTGTGAAAAGTGATTTAAGTTCAATATCAGCAGTTTTTAGATTTTTAATTCCACCAGATTCCCTATCAATAACACATATTGCTTTTTCAATTACAGCTCCTAATTCTCTTAATTCTTTAGCAGAAATTATGATTTGACCACCACTTGTTACTACGTCTTCTACAATCAATAGCTTTTTACCATTAACATTCATCCCTTCGGCTAATTTATTTGTTCCATACTTTTTAGCTTCTTTTCTAACAAAAACTACTGGTAAGCCCGTTTTTAATGATATTGCTGTTGCAATTGGAATTCCACCCATTTCAAGAGCAGCTAAGGCATCTATTCCTTCTGGAATAAATGACACTAAAACTTCAGCAATTGAATTTAAAAGATTTGGTCTCCCTTCAAATTGGTATTTATCAAAATACTCATTGCTAGTTATTCCAGAGCGAAGTAAAAATTCTCCTGTAATATGTGCTACATTAAATATATCTTTTGCTAATTCATTTTTATTCATAATTTTTATTAATTTAATTGTTTTTATATAATTACTTTGCAAAAATACTGATTTATTTTGACTTGATGAACTTTTATAATATATACTCTTTACTTTAATAATTTTTTTTTATTACTTTAGAGAATAATATTTATTGATTAGATTTGTATTATATTAGATTTGTAAATTAAAATAAAAATTGGCAGAAATATCTCAAAATATTGAAAAAGCAATTGAGTTAATAAATAACAATGAGTTAGTTGCAATTCCAACTGAAACAGTCTATGGTTTGGCTGGAAAATCTATTTCAGAAGATGCAATATTAAAAATATTCACAGTTAAAAATAGACCAAAATTCAATCCATTAATTTTACATTTTGCTAATTTGGAAAAAGCAAAAGAATATGTTGAATTTATTCCAGATTTAGCGTATAAATTAGCTGAAAAATTTGTACCCGGTCCATTAACTTTTCTTTTGAAAAAGAATAAAAATGTTCCAGATTTAGTAACTGCTGGTAGCGACTCAGTTGCAATTAGAATTCCAAATCATAAATTAACATTGTACCTATTAGATAGTTTGGATTTTCCACTTTGTGCTCCAAGTGCTAATCCATTTGGATATGTTAGTCCTACAAATCCAAATCATGTTAATAATCAACTTGGAGATAAAATTAAGTTAATTCTTGACGGTGGAGAGTGTAATATTGGAATTGAGTCAACTATTATTTCATTAATCAATAAACCAATTATCTACAGAAAAGGTGGGATTTCTGTAGAACAAATTGAAGAAATAATAGGAAAAGTAGCGATTCATAAATTTATTGATGAAAATCCAGTTTCACCAGGTAATTTGAAAAGCCATTATTCTCCTAAAATAACTTCATTAATCGGAAATATTGATAAAATTGGATTGGAATTTCAAAATAAATCAATTGGAATTTTGAATTTCAATAAAATAAACCCAAATTTCGATTCTAAATATCAATTAGTTTTAGCAAAAGATAATAGTTTAAATACTGCTGCAAAGAATTTATTTAATTATTTAAGGCAGTTAGATTCTATGCCTATTGAAATAATTTTATTGGAAGAAGTACCTAATTATGGATTAGGTATTTCTATAAACGATAGATTAAAAAGAGCTGCAAAAAATAATTAAAATTAACTTATTAACACGGATTTATTCATTATTTTTTTATTTGTTTTTCAAAAAGCATTTTTTAAAAGTATATTGCTGAAGACTAATTACTATCGTAATTTACAACAAAATCATTTCATTATTTATCAAGTATTTACAAAATTTCTTTCAGTATTTTTCAGTGAAATCACCTCAATATTTTATTGTGTTGCCATCAATATTTGAATTTGTTTTCCTATTATAAAATGCAATTTGATAACTTAAATGTTTACAATATATTATTGTGTATGAAATACTTTAAAAATCCTTCTCCCACATTTCGTATAAATCATATAAACAATCTTCATAACTTGTTTTAATAATAACTCTATAACATTGAATATAAATTAAAGAGACGGGATTTAAAATATCCTCACCAAGACCTTTCAATATTATATGACCATTATAGTAATTTTTATTTTTAGAATTAAAATACTGTTTCCATTTCAAGCTTGGATAGTTTTTAATAAAAACTTCACCAAAATACATTGCACAATCAATATTTATTGAATATGATTGAAGGTCTAAATCAAATTCTTTTACAAACACATCATCATTATTTAATTTACTATCTCTTAGGTATTGCTCAAGAGTAAGTTTTCTTGATTTAATAACTTTCTTAAGCCATCTACCCAATTCAAATAATGAATCTTTAGATTTATCATCTTCCCAATCTTCGAATGAATCAGTTGTGTTAACTGCTTTTTTTAATATTTCTAATCTTTTTTGTTTGTTTTTAATAAACCATTTTCCATATTCTTTTAATTGCTCTTTTGATTTAGTAGCAAAATACAAATC
>JAYTXK010000530.1:0-2835 GCA_043743005.1 Ignavibacteriota bacterium | reverse complement strand
ATCAAAGCTGGGACAAATTTACTGACGATGAATATGATAATTTTACAATAAATTGGCTCGTTGAAATCAAAAGGATTTTAAAGCCAAATGGTAATATTGCTATTTTTGGTAGCTATCACAATATATTTAAAATTGGATACTTGCTTGAAAAATTAGACTTAAAAATTATCAATTCAATAGTGTGGTATAAAAGGAATGCATTCCCTAATATTACACAAAGAATGTTTTGTGAAAGTACCGAATATATTATTTGGGCAACAAATAACAGTAAAAAAGATGCAAAAAATTGGACATTTAATTACGATATATTAAAAGACTTAAATGGTGGAAAACAAATGAGAAATTTATTTGATATACCTAACACTAAACTTTCAGAAAAAGAATTTGGTAAACATCCTTCTCAAAAACCATTGGAAATATTAAATACCTTAGTTTTGGGATTAAGTAAAATAGGCGATATTATTATTGATCCTTTTTTAGGTTCTGGTACAACTGCTGTATCTGCATTAAAAAATTCTAGAAAATACATTGGGATTGATCAAAACTATGAATATTTACAACTTGCTCAGCAAAGAATTAATAAATTTGATTTCAAAAATCCAAATATTTTGAAAACATCAAAAGATATCACTTTATTTTAATTGCACACATCAATTTTAAATCACCTTTTGAAATTGAAACTTGTTTTCTTCTAATTTCTTTGTTTTGGAGTGAAAATCTTTCTTCTTTTTCTAATAATTTCTTTTTTAATACTTTCACAACTTTTGCAGGTTTTGCTGAATATATTTCTAAAATTTTGAAATTAGTTTTATCTACTATAGCTAAAATGATTGCATTATCTGTTTCATATTTATTTAATACGTTTTCTGATATATCTTGAAAGTTCCAAGATGAATTTTTTGATACTTTGTATTCAAAATAATTTCCAAATTTATCAAAAGCATCATGACCTCCAGATCTTCCACCTTGTTCTGAATTTACATTGTGATTTAATTCAACAGCAACCAATACTTCCCAAATTTTATTGCTTGTTAATAGATTATTGACATTAGTGCATTTCTCTAATTTTTTATTTATTTTAGAAATATTATTTAAAAATTCAGTATATAATCCATTTGTATTCTTTTTAACAATTTTTTTCTCGACCTTCATAATGTCCTCAATATTTCTTTTACTTATATTTATCATTTTTCTTGAATTTGTAATTGACTTTACAGCATTAGAAAGAAAACTAGAAACTATTTTTCCATCAACCTCATAATACCAATCGAAAATGGATGGGAATACTGAATCATCAATATGTGCAAATATTACAATACATTTTTTTAAATCTTCTATTGTTGCATTAGAATAATCATTAAATGTCCATGTATGGTTAGAACTACTTTCTTTAAAGTGTTTATATTCAAAAACATTTCCTTTCTTATCCTTCGCATCTTTTGAACCAGAATGTCCTGGAATTAATTCATGGTGTAAAACATTTGCGATTATTATTTCATATATTTTACTATTTGAAAATATATCATCAACAGAATATTTATTTAAAAATATTCTTTGAATTTTTTCAAATTGACAAATAAGAAATCTAAACTTGTTTTTATCTATTTCGACAAAATTACTTTTCATTAAACAAATCTCTTATATTAATTTTCAATGCATTAGCAATTCTAAACATATTTTTTAGAGTTAAATTACGTTCGCCTCTTTCAATCATCCCTATATAAGTTCTATGTAAATCTGCTAACTCAGCTAATTTTTCCTGAGAAATATTCTTTTCTAATCTTAGTTCTTTTAACCTAAGACCGAATTCAATTATGTTCTTTTTTTCTTGATTATTCATATTACAAAACTAACTTATATTCATACTATAAATCTACATACTAAACGTTTCTTTTGTAATTTCTTTTATAACTCAATTAATTTCCCATTATATTCGATAGAAATTGTTTAATTAGGAAAATAGTTATATATTATAAATTAATATATGCCACATTTAAGAAATAATGAAAACATTATCAGAATTTGCAAAGGAAGATAAGAAGTTTATCGTTGCTCATAGAGGTTCATCGGGGACTGCCCCTGAAAACACTTTGTCTGCAATTAAAGAAGCTATTGCAGCAGGAGCTATGATGGTGGAAGTAGATATTCAATTTACAAAAGACAATCAATTTGTTGCTTTCCATGATGATAATTTAGAAAAATTTGGTCTGAAAGATAAAAAAATTGCTGATTTTAATTTTAGTGAAATAGAGAAATTTGATGTTGGTAGATTGTTTGATAAAAATAGTAATTTTGAAAGTATGCCAAAATTAAGTAACATTATTAAATATCTAAGCGATAAAGCATACTTGATATTGGAAATCAAAAGTAATTTTAATCAAGAATCAATGGAAATGGCAGAAAAAATATATAATGCAATTAGCAAATATTCATTTTTAGAATATACTTTGTTTGCTTCTTTTGATTATAAAATTTTAAAACATTTAAAAAATATTAATAATAATGTTAATATAGCTGCTATCAAAATACCAAACCAAAATACATTACCATCAGTATTAAAACAAGAAATATCAATTGGAGCTTTTATTTGTTCGATTGAAGAAATAAATGAAGAATTAGTAAGAGATGCAAAGGGAGCAGGAATATATATTGGTGCTTATTCAGCAGATAATCAAGAACAATTTAATCAAATCTTAAATTACGATATTAAAGCTATTGTAACTAATTACCCAAAATTAATTGCAGAATTATTAAGTAAAGTTTAAAGAGTTTGCTATTATATATAATATTATAAATAAAAAAACCCGATATTTAATTCTAAATTATCGGGTTTTG
>JAYTXK010000529.1:0-2314 GCA_043743005.1 Ignavibacteriota bacterium | reverse complement strand
TTTTGCTCTACCAACTGAGCTAAGGAGACAAAAGGAATATTAAATCATTACAAAAATAGGAAATAATATTAAAATAAAATCCTTTTTTCTTTGAAAATTGCTAATTAGCTTGTTTTTTCTCTACTGATCTTATTCCATCAATTTGCAATAGATTTAAAAAAACTTGATTCAGTTCACTTTTACTTTTCACATTAATTAAAATGCTTCCTTCAAATAGTTCACCTTTTGAGTCCAAACTAATTTTTTTCATCATATTATTTTCAAGACCAGAAGTAATTTTTAAAAGCATTCCCTCTCTATCTTCACCAATTAATAATAGCTCTACATCAAAATTTTCACTAATTTCATTTTTACTTTCTGTTTCAATTGGTAAATTTTTAAAATAGTTGTGAAGTTGTACAACTGCATTATGAGTACTAACAAATTTTTGCCATTCTGGTTTTGGAAAGGCTTTTGGGGATTTAATAATTTCAATTTGATCACCTGTATGCAATTCATAATTTAGATTTTTCAACACTCCATTTATTTTTGCAGAAATGCAATGTAGCCCAATTTCATTGGATAAAGCAAAAGCATAATCAATTACTGTAGAGCCTTTTGGTAGCTTAGTTTGTGAACCATCTTTTGAGAATATAGTTAAGTCACCATCGTATAGATTAGTTTTTATAGAATTCCAAATAATTTGCTGTGCATTTTCAGGATTAGATTCAATTATATCTTGCATCCAAGAGCCCCAAGATTCAATTTCATCATCAGTAAAAGATAAAGCACTTTTTCTACCAAGAGCAAAAGAATATCTCGCTGCAAATCCTTCTTCAGCCATTTTTTCCATTTCTTCAGTACGAATAATTATCTCAACTCTTTTTCCATCAGGTCCAATTAATTCAGTATTTAATGCTTTGTACCAGTCAACTTTACTATTTGAAATATAATCTGTAAAATTAATTGAATTAAAAGCATTAGCTAATATACCATGAGCCCTGTAACATTCTGATACTTCATTGGAATTTAAAATAACAACAATAGAATAAAAATTGTCAATATCAATTAATTCTTTTCCATCTTGCATCATTCCATATATTTCATATTCGTGTTTGTGTACAACTGTAATTGTATGAGATAAGCTGTGACTATCCAAACTTGAATCAATTAAATTTACAAATTGATTAATATAAGTTAAAAATTCTCTTCTTTTGCTTCTAAGTTTATCTTGAATTTCAATATAAGCATCTTTATCAGAATAATAAAATGAAAGATTTTCAAGTTCCATTTTAATTTTATTCAATCCTAATCTATGTGCAAGTGGAGTATAAAAATTTAATGTTTCTTTTGCTATATCATATTGCTTTTCAGGTTTTAAATAGTGCAAAGTTCGCATATTATGCAATCTATCAGCCAATTTCACTAAAATTACTCTTACATCTTTTACAAGTGCTAAAAAGAGTTTTCGTGATGTAGATGCTTTAGTATGAAGTGCATGAGTTTTTTCGTGTCGAATTTTGGTAACTGCATCAACCATTTCAGCTACTTCTAAGCCAAAATTTTCCTCGATACTTGACTTTAATACTCCCTTTACATCTTCAATAGTATCATGTAGCATACAGGCAGCTACTGATTCAGCATCAGAATAAGGGAAGTCTTTTAATAATATTAATGCTACATTTAGTGGGTGAGTATAATATGGTAGTCCTGACTTTCTAAATACTGTACTATGCTTTTCAACACAATAATTAAATGAATTAATAACTAAATCTTTATCATAATTTACTAAAACACTATCACACGCCTCCAAAAGAGAATTTAAATCATATTCTAAATTCTTTCCAAAAGGAGAATCTTCTTCATAAACTGGTTCATATAACGGCTCCATACTCATTTACTTAGATAAACCTTTATTAAGAAATTCTATAAATTTGGATTTATCTCTTCCAAAAGTGCGAGATGCAATAAACTTTTCATCTTTAGTTTTGATTACATATAATGGTAATTCAATTGATCCAAATTCTGATTCTTGCATTTTTTTATTTGTTAATTCAGGTTCTTGTCTTCTATCAGTATATAGTCTAATTAAAACATACTTATTCATTAATTCTTTTACACTTTGTTCAGGAAATATATTCTGTTCCATCCATCTACAGTTTACACAAGTATAACCAGTAAAATCTATAAAAACATTTTTACCTTCTTTTTTAGCTTTTTCAATTCCTTTTTTATAATCCATTATCCATTCTTCTTCTTTTTCTGCTAATCCTAAAGTTCCAACAGTTGCTTCTTTTGTAGCAAAAGTATATGGAGGTAAATACGAATTCAAATC
>JAYTXK010000528.1:0-3370 GCA_043743005.1 Ignavibacteriota bacterium | reverse complement strand
ACAAGTTAGCAATTATATGCAAAAGAATAGAGGTAAAAAAATTATTACTTTTGGGATGGGTTTGGAGTATTTTGCGAAAAGAAATAATTTAAGTATTTTAAGTAATAAAACAATTAGCATTTCTGAAAACAATACTATAATTGAAAATTTAAAAGCATTATTATTACCTTTAACTAAAAAAGTAGTAATTGCTTATAAGGAAATGCAAACAATTAATGACAAAAACAATAGTTATTCAGTTGGTGCATTTTTATATTATATAGATTTGTATGGAAGTAAACAAAAGAAAAGATATTCAGATTTAATAATTGGAAATGCTCGAGTAATATCTAAAGCATTGGAATAATTTAAAGGAGGATTTATGAAAAGAATTAATATTATGTTTGTTTTAAGTTTTTTAATCTTAGTTAATTGTACTTTCTTGTTTTCACAAGAAATGGAAGAACCAAAAGAAGAAAAAAAACTAGAGAAAAAAGAAGAAAAGAAAGAGGAAAAAATTATTACTCCTAAAGTGGAGAAAGCAATTGAACAAAAAGAAGAAAAAATGGAAGAGATGATTGGGATAAAAGAAGAAATTCCCGAAAGATTAAAATTTTATAAAGAAAAATATGAATTAAAAGTTCCAGCTGGTGGATTAGATATTATAGCAATTTATGATATTTGTATTAAAGCATTGGAAGATGGCAAATGTCAAGTTGCAAATAAAACTCTCAAGCCAGATGAAAAAAACAATGGACTAAATAAAGGTAAAATCGAATCCGACTTTTGTGTTTTTGCAAATGGTAAAGATGAAACATTTGATACTTTGCAAAAATATAGTTTTAAAATGCCTGTGATTAGAGGTGGAATTTGGATAAACGGACGTATGCAATATAAAATTTATCTTAAAGAATATGATGATGGAGCTGTTGATATTTTGATTAAAGGTGAAATTAGTGGAATGGAAAGCTTTGTTACAAATGAAATACATTTTTGGAAATCAAATGGTATGTTTGAAACTACTCTTTTAGAAGCAATCAAGCAAAAGCTTGGAATTAAATAACATTTAATACTACAACCTGTGATAGAATATAAACAAATTTCATCTCTTCCTGAATCTTATAAAAAAGAAAAGATAGCAGAATATTTAAAAGAAGATATTCCAAATGGTGATATAACTACATCACGATTGACAAGTAATAATAAAGTAATAAAAGCATTTATTCAAGCCCAAGAAGATATAGTTGTTGCTGGAATTGATGTTTTGCAATATTTCTTTAGTACAAATTTCAAAATTGTATATCATAAAAAAGATGGAGATTTTGCTAAAAAAGATGAGATTTTGGCAACAATTGAAGGTGCTGGTGGCGAAATACTAACAAAAGAAAGATCATTACTTAATTTAATTCAAAGATTAAGTGGGATTGCTACAAAAACATCTAAGTATGTTGAAATTGCCCAGCCATTTAATGTTAAAATATTAGATACTCGCAAAACTATGCCCGGTATGAGATTATTTGATAAATATGCAGTGAGAGTGGGTGGTGGTCATAATCACAGACTTGATTTGTCGTCTGGCATAATGATTAAAGATAATCATATTGCTTTGGCAGGCAGTGTAAAAGATGCAGTTGAACAAATAAGAAGTTTTGTAAAAACTCACCCAATCGAATTAGAAGTTGATACTTTTAAGCAAATTAAAGAAGGATTAGATGTTGGAGTAGAAGGATTTTTATTAGATAATATGAATCGTGAACAAACTATAAAAGCAGTTAAAATGATTAGAGATTCTTCAAATGGAGAATCAATTTTTATAGAATCTTCTGGTGGGATTACAATTGATAATCTAAATGAATATGTAAATACAGGAATTAATGCTGTTTCAATTGGTGCTATTACACACAGTGTTAGAAATGTTGATTTGCATATAGAATTTGACTAAACTTTGTTTGCTTATACAATTGATTTGTAATTATTATATGCCTCTGTAAGTGTCCAAAATTTTACTTCGTTGCCTAATTTAGAATTAATTTTTTCTAAAATCCATTTTAGATTGTCATTTGTATGGGCATCTTTTATATGACCAGAAGCTATAACTGGAATAGTTATATCTTTATTTCTATATTTTTTCAAATCTTGATGATTAAATACATTTTCTAAAACCTTTACAAAAACTGTAGCAGGAAGGTAATCATAATCCAATTGAATAGCTTGATTACCAAGAATTTGATTTATATAATGCTTTATTTCTTTTGATTCGTTTTTTTTGTAAACCCTATTGCTTCTTGGATATTTAATACTTTTCACTTTGTCTCTTTGCTTTGCCCAATCTAATTCTTGCTTACGAACATCAATTCCATATCTTAATAAAAAATATAATTTCGGAAAGAACTTTTTAAAAGCTGGAGACTCAAATCCAATTTCTGAATAAATAGGAAACTCAATAATATTTGCATTACCTGAATATTTAATAGAGTCTTTACTAATTCTCCAAGGGAATACATTGCTTTTTGCATCTCTAAAATCATAAAAACCTTTTGTATATAAGCCTTTTGTTACTGAGGTATCACATTTTATACCAAGCTCTTCCAAGGGCTTAATAACATTACTTGAAGGTTCAATATAATATGCACCAGCTCTAAAAGCAATACATTTATAATCTTTGTTGACTTCCTTAATTACTTTTTCAAGGTAAGATTTGCCTTTTGAAAGAATATTTGATATTTCATTACTTTCTAATTTTGCAATAGACCAATGTTTGTCACTGAGAAACCATTTGCTATGTTCATAAAAAGCATTTATCCATTGGGGATGATAATGGAGCTGAACATCGTTTCCTTCAGATACAGTTTGCTTTACAATTGATTCCCAAGCATTTGTTATTTCATTAGCCCACTTATGTTCTTTGACTAAAGAATGAAATCCAAATTGTTGAGCTACTTCTGCCATTAGAGTAATTTTAGCATTGTGGTCTTTAAGCACTTTTAATAAATCTAAAGTTGGATTGTGCTGGAGCTCGAAATAATCTCCACTACCATCTCCAAAAAGCTCCCAATCATTTGTTAATACTAAAGCTAACTTCATATTTAGATTTATTAAATTATATAATTTCAAAAATAAACAAAATAGCTAAATATATACTAATAAATTTTATTCTTTATTAAAAGCATTTTGCAAATCTTGAATAATTAATTTTTTCATTTTCAACATTGCACCCATCACATTTTGTGATTTAATTGGGCTTGGATTATTTAATAACAAATCATTTAATTGTTTAGGCACAATCTGCCACGAAAGCCCAAATTTGTCGCTTAACCAGCCACATTGTGATTCTTCGCCACCTTCTAATAAGCTATTCCAATAGTAATCCACTTCTTCTTGATTTTCACAA
>JAYTXK010000527.1:0-1974 GCA_043743005.1 Ignavibacteriota bacterium | reverse complement strand
GTCTTAAAGTAAAATTATCACATATTACATTAGACTCTATAACTTTATTTCCATTATGGTTAGACATCATTGCACATGAATAATAGGAAGGTGTTTTGTAAAATATTCTTTTATTATTAGAATCAGTTTCAATTCTAAATGTTCCTACTGAGTTAGTTTTTTCTAACAAAGTTACATCCTTTGCTCTTTTAATACCAGTTAATAATTGTGATGCCATCCAAAGCCCATTTGTTAAACTAGCCCCAATTTGAGTTGTATCAACATCCCATTCATAAGGTCTAGTTTGATATGTTGCCCAAACTTCTGTAATTGATTGTTTCATCTTTTCATTTTGACCATCAATTTTAAGCCATTTGCTTAAAGAATCAATAGAATTCAAAGTTTGTTGATTTCCACCAACCATAGACAAATACAATTCTTCTTTAGTAGAAGTTTCTAATGGAATCCCATTTTGAGTCCAATGCCATCCATAAATATCACATTTATTAGAAATATATTTTATAACTTTGTCATAAAAATGCCTTCCTCCCCAAATATTACCACTAATCATACAAGTTATTGAAGGGTCAATATACTTCATAGAATCATAAAATTGAACAAATCCTTTCCCATAATTAATTGAATCATCCCATATCTCATTTCCAATTTCCCACATTTTAACATTATATTTATTTGGGAAACCGTCTTTTTCCCTTCTTGCTCCGTTTAATGAATTCGTTTCTCCATTGCAATATTCAACTAAATTTGCTGCTGATTTTGGTGTACCACCAAGATAACGAACTACAAGATGAGGCTCAATATTTAAATCTTTACACAAAAACAAAAATTCATTTAATCCAAAATCCAATCTAATATTTTCAAATCCATTATAAATAGTTCTTTTGTCAATATCACCAATCCCCATTTCCCAATTGTAATTTGAATTATCAACAAACCATCCTCCTGGATAACGTAGATATGCAGGTTTCCATTCTTTAAATAAGTCATAGTATTCTTTTCTATAGCCTTTAATATTATTTGAAGGAGACAAAGATGCTTCATCTAAATCTAAGATTCCTTTCCCTTCTGCTTGAATTAATACATTAACTTGATTGTAATTATCTAAATTTGGTGTTGTTGCTTTTACTTTTACCCAATTCTGAGACGGCTTTCCTAAACTTATTTCCCAAATTGTTGTATTTAGTGCTTTATCTAAAATTTTTAATTTAACATTTTTTATTGAGCTATCACCTTTTATATAAACATAAAAATCAAATCCAGCCCCCTTTGTTGTATAAACAGTTTGGTACACTCCATAATCCAAACTATCTTTAAATGAAGTTATTCTTTGAAAGTACAAACCATTCTCATTATACCCTCCAGGAACTATTTCAAAAATGCCTTTAAGTGGCCAGTTTGATGGGTATCCAGCCCAGCTGTTCGACACATTGTAAAAGTTGTAAATATCAAAACCTCTATTAACAAATTCTTGAGCCAAAATACTCTTTGGACCATTACAAAAAAAATAATATTCAGTAAATGAACCAAATTTCGGAGCATCTGATAATATTGTGTTATTTTTAAAATTTATAAAAGTAAAAGCTGAATCAATTTTAGAATAAACAATTGTAGAATTTAGGATTAATATTATAATTATTGGAATATTTATTAACTTATGATGATACTTTATGATAAAATTATTGTTTTCAGTTTTCAATGTTTTTTTCAAAATATGCTTAATATTGATTAATAATTTTCTTATGACGAAAGCAAATTTATTTATTTTTAATCAAAATCACTTATATTTTGAAAGTCAAACTTATATCAATATTTGAATTAAATTAACATTAGTAATTTAAGTTGAATAATTTGTATATTTGTAAATGTTTAATAATCATTAAGTTAATCGATGAAAAAACTTTTCTATTTCGGAATTATTTTTCTCACTTTATTTGAGATTTTCAATGTGTATTTCATTATGCCTATGCCTGGCAG
>JAYTXK010000526.1:0-5954 GCA_043743005.1 Ignavibacteriota bacterium | reverse complement strand
ATATTCATAAAACAAACACCAATTAAATAAGAAAAACTAAAATTACAATGCAATTTATGAAAATTTATTTTATTTACCTAATAAAATTATTAAATCTTTTATAAATTGTCAAAATAATAATATAATAATTTTATTTGATAAAAATAAAGCCCATTTCAAATTAGAAATGAGCATTTAATATTTCAATTACAAACACAATTTTAAGATTTTACTAATTTACCTTTGGCAATAACTGCTTGTATATATTTGATTATTTCTACTACAATTATTATAGAAAATGGTAAAGCAGCAATTTCAAACCATTCTTCAAGATTTAAAGGAACTGTTTTTAATATTCCATTTAATACTGGAGTAACAGAAAGAACTTGCAAACAAATTGCTAAAAGCATTACTCCTAATAATATTGGATTTGTAAATACTCCAATTTTCTCAAGTTTTTGTTTATTATCATAAGGTAAATTGAAAAATAATGAACGATTAATTGCTCTTGAATTTTGTACATTCCATATTTGGAAGAATGACAATGTACAGAAAGCAACAGTTACTCCCTTAGCATACAATTCTTTTAATTCAGTGATTTTCGCAGTAAAAGTATTAAGTGTAAATACTGGCAGATTATTTGTTTTTGAATATTCTATTAGCTGATTAATATGATTGTTAAATACCATTTTAATATGTTCTGTATTTGTATTAATTAAGTCTGTTACTGCAATTCCTGTTTGAGTATGGAATGACCATAAAACTTGAATTTCATTATAATAAGCAAGTAAAGTCCCCATCATCATCATCAATCCAGCAATGATTATTCTTGAATAGAAAGAACGTGGTATCAAAGCATCTTCTTTCTTTCTTGGAGGTAAAGCCATAGAATTTCCATGTTCTCTTTCAAAAGCTAATGGAAATGTAGATGAACCATCTGTAACTAAATTTATCCAAAGCAACTGTGCTGGTAGAATTGGCAATGGAAATCCTATTAATACTGATGTAGCAATTGTAAGTAATCCACCAAAACTTGTTGCAAGAATATATAATAATATATGTTGCAAGTTTTTGAAAATCACTCTACCTCTTCTTATTGCATTTACAATCGAAGTAAAGTTGTCATCTAAAAGTACCATGTGTGCAGATTCTTTTGCAACTTCAGAGCCAGAACCCATAGCTATTCCAATATCAGCTTTTTTAAGTGCTGGTGCATCATTTACTCCATCTCCAGTCATAGCAACTATTTTATTATGCTTTTGCAAAGCCTCTACAATTCTATATTTATGTTCGGGAGCAACTCGAGCATATACATCAATTTCAAGTACTCTTTGGAAAAGTTCTTCATCAGACATAGCTTCTAAGTCAGTACCTTTTAATGCAATTGGTGAAGGTTTATCTTCTGCAATATTAACTGCTTTCCCTACAGCTCTTGCAGTCTCAATATGATCGCCAGTAATCATTACTACTCTAACACCAGCACTTGCACATTCTCTAACTGCAATTGCAACTTCTTCTCTAACAGCATCTTGAATTCCAGCCATTCCAATAAAAGTGAGGTCTTTTAAATTGTCAAGTTCAACTTCATTATCTTCAATTTCTGCATAAGCCATACCAAGTACTCTCAAGCCTTTATTTGAATATTCAGAAACTTTATCCATTAATTTCTGCTTATTCAAAACTATTTGATTTCCATCAGCATCTATTGTAACTTTACATTTGTCTAATACTCTTTCTGAAGCACCTTTTACAAGTACATAAGATTTATTATCTTTAGTTACTCTCACTGCCATCATTTGTAATTCAGATTCAAATGGTACATCAATACTTACTTTCCAACCAGATGAATTGAAATTTAATTTTTTTGCTACAATCATAAGTGCTGCTTCAGTAGCATCACCAGTTATTTTCCAATCTTTACCATTTTCAGCTAATTTTGATTCAGTACAAAAATTTCCAACAAAAGCAGCTAATTGCAATGACTTAGAATTATTAACATCGTAACTTACTTTATCATTTGATGAAAATACTTTTCCATCCATTTCATACCCTGAACCAGAAACTTCATATTCTGTTTCACCAACATATAAATTCATTACTGTCATTTGGTTTTTAGTCAAAGTCCCTGTTTTATCACTACAAATAACATTTGTACTACCAAGAGTTTCTACTGCTGCAAGTTTTTTTACAATAGCTTTTTGTTTAGACATTTGGTTTAGACCAACTGATAAAGTAATTGTAATTGATACAGGCAAACCTTCGGGAATTGCAGATACTGCAATACCTACAGAAGTTAGTAGCATACTAATCCAGTCAAAGCCTCTCAATAAACCTACTATAAATATCAATACTACAATAGTTAATATAGAGATACTAAGTTTTTTCCCAAAATCTTCTATATAATGTTGTAGAGGAGTTACATCATTTTCTGCTTCTGACATTTTTTCAGAAATTTTTCCAAATTCAGAGTTTGTACCAACAGCAGAAACTACAGCTAAAGCTCTCCCTTTTTGAATTATAGTTCCAGAATAAACCATATTTATTCTATCACCAAGACTTGAATTTTCAGGTATAACTACATCATGTTTTTTATGAATAGCAAAGGATTCACCAGTTAACATTGATTCATCAACAAGCAAATTATGAGTTTCAAGTAATCTTGCATCAGCAGAAACTCTATCACCACTTTCTAATACAATAATATCCCCTGTTGCTACTTCAGTAGTAGGAATAGTTTTGTGTTCACCATTTCTAATTACTCTTGCAGTAGGAGCAGTCATATTTTGCAAAGCTTTTAATGCACTTGCAGCTTTAATTTCTTGAAAAAATCCAATTATAGTATTTAATAAAATTACAACACCAATAACAATTGAATCATGCCATCCAGAGGTATATCCATTAATTATACCAGCAAAAATCAATATGTAAATGATTGGATCATTGAATTGTTGCAAAAAAACTACCCAATAAGGAGTAGGAATACCTTCTGGCATTTTATTATAACCATACTTATTATAAGATTCAACAATTTGCTCAGAATTCAAGCCATGTTCTTTGTCAATCTTAAACTCTTCTAATATCTTATTTATTGGCTCAGAGTACCATTTCATTCACATTCTCAATTATTTATATATTTTATTTACAATTTATATGCTTAATATAAGAAAAAATAATTAAATTATTCTATATTATTATATTAAAATTAAGTAAATTTATTAAGTACTTATTTTTTATATAATATAATATTTTATTTTAACCAAATTTTCCAAACTTCAGGAACATATCCAATTGTAGATTTATTTTGATTTCTAACTATAGGACTTTTTACAATCAAAGGGTGTTCCAAAATTTCTTCAAACTCATCAAATATTTTATAACTCAGTTGTAAGTTAAAATATTCTTTACTTTCAATATCAATTATATTACTCAAACCTACCAAATTTGCTATGTTTTGTAATTCACCTTTGGAAATTCCTTTTTCTGATAAATCAACAAAATGGTATTTTATATTTCTTTCTTTAAAAAATCTAAATGCTTTATTTGTATCATTGCATTTTTTTGTTCCAAAGATTTGAATATTCATTTATTCCCTTTTATCATTATAGAATTTTAATTTAACAAAAAAAAATAAACTAACATAGAAAATAAAACAAATTCAATCAAAATTAAACAAATAGTTATAATTTTATGTACTTTTGATTCATAATTAGATTAGAATTTGATTAATTTTATTAAATTTAATCTTTTCTAACTTGCCAAAATACATAGAATGATAAAAGACTAAACATTCCCAAACCAATCCATTGAGCTTCTAAAGTATTATTCCAAGTATAATTAAAAATGTCAATTCCTTTTGAATTTAAAATGATTTTGATTATAGCCCCAATTACTCCAAATAATGCACCTCCAGCAATAAAGCCAGAAGCAATTAAAGTTCCTTTATTATGCCTATTTTCTGAAACTGTTGGATTATTGCTTGATTTTCTTGCCAAATATGCAATTAAACCACCAATAACAAGAGGAGTATTTAATTCAATAGGTAAATACATACCGAGAGCAAAAGCAAGAGGAGATATTTTTAGAAAATTAATTATAATTGCAATAAATGCCCCTATAAAGTATAGATTCCAATTTACTAAAGCATTTTTAGAAAGTAAGGGTTCAATTAATCCAGCCATTGCGTTAGCTTGTGGTGCAGCCAAATGTGATGGGTTGTTTTGATCGAAACCATAAGCACTATTTAAAAGCAATACTACACCAGCAGCAGTTGCAGCAGAAACTAAAATACCTAATAATTTATAACTCTGTTGATTTTTAGGAGTATTACCTATCCAATATCCAACTTTTAAATCTGTAATAAATCCACCCGCGACCGAAAGAGCTGTGCAAACTGCAGCCCCTATAATCAAAGCAATAGATATACCCAACTTATTTTGAAAACCTAATAATGATAAAACTAAAGATGCAACAATAAGCGTCATCAATGTCATACCCGATACTGGGTTTGTACCAACTAAAGCTGTTGCGTTGGCAGCAACATTAGTAAATAAAAATGAAATTACAAAGATCAAACTTACTGCTATAAGTGCATTTGATAAAGATAAATGATATATTCCTGTAAAAAAGATTACAAAAGTTAGTATTGAGAATAATATCAAAGATAAAACAAAAACAAATTTAATATCTTTTTGAGTTCTCAAATTTTTATCATCATTTTTTTGTCCAAAAAGTTCTTTAAATGCTACTTTAAGTGATGACTTTATAATGCTACTACTTTTAATAATACCAATTATACCAGCCATTGCAATTGCTCCAATTCCAATAGCTTTTACATAATTTTTGAATATTTCATCTGCTGACATTTTAGCAATTGGATTCATTGATGTTCCAACTACCATATTTCCAATTTCATTAATTAAAGGCACTAATACAATCCAAGATAGCAAAGAGCCTAAAGCTATAATCATTGAATACTCAAGTCCAATAATATAGCCTAATCCAAAAATCATTGAAAGTGTATCTAATTTTAAAACAATTTTAGTTTTATCAGCAATATATTGACCTAAAGGAAACATTTTGCTTGTTATAACCTCTTGCCACCACCCTACTGAAGAAATAATAAAATCATAAATACCACCAATTAACCCACTAATGAGTAATATTTTTGCTTGATTAGAATCCTCTTTTTCACCAGCAACTAAAATTTCAGTAATTGCAGTTGCTTCAGGGTATGGAAATTTTCCATGTGATTCGGTAGTAAAATACTTTCTAAAAGGAATAACTAATGCGATACCTAATATGCCACCTAATAAAGTAGCCATTAGAATAGTAAAATAATCAATTGGTAATTTTAATATAAAAAATGCAGGAATTGTAAAAATTGCACCTGCTACTATTACACCAGAGCTTGAACCAATAGACTGAATTATTACATTTTGAGCGATTGCTCTTTTTCTTTTGAAAGCTTTTGAAAAACCAATTGCTAAAATTGAAATTGGTATTGCTGCTTCCATTACTTGACCTATTTTCAGTCCTGAATAAGCTGATGCAGCTGTAAAAACTATTGCAAGCAAAAGACCTAAAACTACTGAATATGGAGTTATTTCAGAAAAATGATATTCTGGAGCTAAAATTGGTCTATATACCTCACCAACATTCAATTCTCTAAATGCATTGTCTGGAAGTTCTACTTCATTGTTTTTCAAATCTCTTTCTGTCATTTTATTTACTTTTGCACAATTAATATAATTTCAAAACTAACGCAATAATCGTGCAACAATTTACATTTATACAAAATATATAACTTTTGATTAATTTTTACAAAAAGTTGAAACTGAAAATATTTATTTTCCTAAAGGAGTTTGTACTTCAATCAGTACTGTTCGGCAGTAAAATCTACCTTCAGGAATTAGATTTGAATAATATGATTTTGATGAACCAATTCCTTCAACTTTATCAATTTTAAAATTATTTTT